>JAJFKK010000004.1 GCA_021773245.1 Gammaproteobacteria bacterium
CCAAATCCTGCCCATGCGTAGGCAACTAAATCCAATACATTATTGTCTGCTTGCAAAGCAAGAGTTGTTGCGAAGAGGGTGAGTAAAATAACAGCCACTTTACCTAACATCATTAACTGTTTATCGGTGGCTTTTATATTAATGATTTTATAAATGTCTTCAGTTATAGCTGAAGAGGCGACCAATAATTGTGAATCGGCGGTGCTCATAATGGCAGCGAGGATCGCAGCTAAACAAATACCTGCGGGTATCGGGTGTAACAATAGCTGTAGTAATTCGATAAACACTTTTTCGCTATCGCTGGCTTGTAATTCATTGCCTAATAATGCGATACCTGAAAAACCAATTAATAATGCGCTAATTAAACTTATGGCGGTCCAGATAAGAGCAATAAAACGCGCTTTTGGAATCTTCTCTTCTGACTCTATTGCCATAAAACGAACCAGTATGTGGGGTTGTCCAAAGTAACCGAGTCCCCATGCTAATAGCGAAACAATACCAATAAAGCCCAAAGGTTCATTTATTGCGCTGGTATAAGGATTAAGCAACTCAGTATTGATAATAGATATCCAGTCAAACAAGGCATCAAAACCATGAATGCTGTAAATAGAAACAATGGCCACATAGCTTAAAGCCAGTGCCATTAATAAGCCTTGTATTAAATCAGTCCATGAGACAGCAAGAAAACCACCCAAACAGGTATAGGTAAGTATTGTTAATGCGCCAATGATGACAGCCCATTGATAAGAAAGACCAAAAACCGATTCGAATAACTTGCCGCCAGCAACCAGTCCCGAACTGGTATAAAACAAATAAAATAAAAGAATAAAAATTGCCGAAATAATTCGTAATAAATGAGATGAGTCATTAAAACGAAATTCAAAATACTCAGGAATGGTTAGCGCATTGTTTAATGATTGAGTCTGAACACGTAAACGAGGAGCAACAAAATGCCAGTTAGTACTGGTGCCAATGTACAAACCAACAGCAATCCAGATTGCTTCAAAGCCGGCAACGTAAGCATAGCCGGGTAAACCTAATAATAACCAAGCACTCATGTCCGATGCGCCGGCACTAATTGCAGTAGTCCAGCTGCCAAGCTTTCTGCCGCCGAGTATATAGTCTGATTGATTATGTGTGCGACGCAAGGCAAGCCAACCGATTGCAAAAACCATCAGCAGATAAGCGCTAAAGGTAATAAAGGTGATGTTTTGATCCGTCATCAGTGTTTTAGACTAAATCGTTTCATGACAGGGGAAGAACTTTTCAGCCGGGATATGTTGCGTAATAATGTTTTCGCAAAAATCCAACATCTCATGACGAATTTCTGCCGGATAGCCAATGTTATTTTTTTCTTCAGCCTGAGGAGACGCAAATAACTTTTCATCAGGATAAAGTTTTTCCAGTTTTCGAAAGTAATCTTTAGGCAATCTAAATCCACCTAAACTAATCGAATGTGTTAACTCAGGGTTAATCTTTGAAAAAATTTCGTTAAATAATTCGCTGTATTCTTTAGCATAATCTTTTGTGTAGATGAGCGGGTCAAAACGCAAACCAATTTGCCAACCGGCTTCTTGTAGATCTAATAGGGCTTGTAATCGTTTGTTTATATCAGGTACTTTATGTTCAAGTGTTCTGGCAATTTTATCTGGCGTAAAACTAAATGCGATAACACAATTCTTAATTGGCTCTCGTTTTAACAAACTGCGTATCTGCGTACTCTTGGTTCTTAACTCAAGTAATGCTCGCGGATTGCTTTCAAGGAAAGGTAAAAATTCACTGGTAAAGTCCGTGACAGGATCAAGTGCAAGACTGTCACAATCATAGCCAGAGAAAAAATGAACAGCTTCTTCATCATGCTGATTTAATAACAATTGCATCTCTTCGATAAAGTCTTCGTAATTTACAAATAAAACATAATGTGCAGATTGAAACTTGCCTTGTAAAAAACAATAACGACAGTCATACAGGCAATTTAGCATGTGTGAAAAATAATAATTAAGTTCTGCGCCAATGGCGTATTCTTTAGGTGAAGGCAATACCAAACCTTTATGTTTTCTTGCCAGAATTAACGCCGCTTGTTTTTTTTGTAATCGGAAGTTCTGCGACTTGCTATTAAATACTTCACCATAACGTTGACAAGATATTTTCGTTGCATCGGGAAAACGTTTAAGGATAGCCAGAGTTCGTGGGTGATTAGCGATCTCTTCTTCTATGTATATCGTGCTAATCATGAATTGCAAACTCTGAATTATTTATCGTATCTCGTAATGTTTTTAATACAGCTTTGCCCGATTTATTATCAGCAATTAATTGCATGACATCTTCGTCAGGCAAACGTAATGACCATTGACGCAATAAACGTGATAACTGAAGACTTTCAGATTGTGTGAAATGCAATTTTTCTATTAAGTGTTGATAATGCTCTGGTTCGGCAGTAATAGAATAAATTTCTGTCGACAAGGGTTTAAGCCTATCAATTAGTTTCTCTATTATTTGAACTTGTGCGGAAATCATTTTTTTTACTTTATCGGCATTAACTGTAGCCGTGTCTTGTTCAGTGTTGTCTGAAATAATTTTTAAGCAATGAATTAATTCAGCCGAGCCTAAGCGTATGGCTATCTGATAAAAAGCAGAGGATTCCATATCATATAGTGAGTCTTGATAATCCGTTGACGGTTTATCTAATGTAATTAAATGAGTGCTTTTACAAGGAGAGTTAAAAATAATCTGCGGATACCAGGTAGTATTGTCATGATTATCAGTAATTTTATTAACCAGACGCACTTCACCTAGCGGGATATTCGCATGCCCGGCAACGCCAATGTTTAACCAGATGTCACTAGCAGCAGTATTCAAACATGCATGTTGGTAACTCACTGCTGCGGCCATATTTAGTTTGCCGATGCCTGTAATGGTTAAACTTATTTCTTTGTCTTTCGATTGATAGATGCGAAACAAATCAAACTCTTTTAAATCTGGCAGCTTAAAATGTTGAATGAGTGGTTGAGCTTCACAAGGAAGAGCGCAGAAGATATGAATCATGATGTTTTAATAATGTTCAGCAGTTTGATTTGAATAATGCGCTAGTAATGTTTCGAATTTGTCACTGTATTCATTCTTGCCGTGTTTTTCTGCGCCTTTCAAAAAGAGTGTAAGCTTGTGAAGCAACATGTCTTTTGCTGCTTTTAAATCTTCTTTATTTAAATGTTTTGATTTGATTATTTTTTCCAATGCAATAATACGAAAACGATCCATGCCCCAGTGTTGTCGAGATAACTGATCGTCATGACCACCATATTTATTCGTTAAGGCTTCATCAATAAATAATACCGGATACTGGCAACAAATCCGTAGCCACATATCGTAATCTTCACATGCAGCCAGGGTTTCATCAAATAAACCGATTTCATTAAATAATGTTTTCTTAATCATCACAGAAGAGGGAGAAATAACGCATAGTGGCAAGCAGTGCTGGAAAATATGACCACCCATTTTTTTATGTTTTTTACCCTGATTTAATATTTTTCCATTTCTAAACCACGTTTCATTAGTATGACAGATTAAATAATCTGGATTTTCAGTCAGTGCGATAACTTGGTTTTCCAGTTTATTGGCTTGCCAACTATCGTCAGAATCTAACAGGCAAAGCCAATTTGATGTCGAATTCTTAATACCTTCGTTACGCGCAGCACTAACACCTTTATTCTCTTGCCTTAAATATTTAACTTGAGGATATTCACGTTCAACTAATTTTTCTGTTTCATCAGTAGAGCCATCATCGACAACAATAATCTCATTAACAGGATAAGTTTGAGCGAGAACAGCATCGACTGCCCGTTTTAGAAGCGAAGCTCGATTATAAGTTGGAATAATCACTGAGATTTTATACATAGCTAATTCTTGAGTTTACAGTGGGTAGGTTTAGAATAGCGCGCTCACCATAAACGACTTAAATTATAATTGAAACCTTGATGAATCGCCTAAAAGATAAAATTGCTGTGATTACCGGCGCTAGCAGTGGTATTGGCCGCGGGATTGCCGAAGCTTTCACTAAAGAAGGCGCGGATATAGTCGTCAATTACAACAAATCTAAAGACAGTGCAGAATCTCTTGTCGAAGAGATTAAGGTGTCCGGCAGACGAGCGATTGCAGTACAGGCAAACATGGCAGATGAAGATGATATTGATCGTTTAATCGCAAAAGCCATAGAAGAGTTTGGACGAATAGATATATGGGTCAATAATGCAGGCGCAGATATTCTTACCGGCACAGGCGCTGCTGCCGAAATACATGAAAAACTTGAACATCTCATCGAAGTTGATTTAAAAGGGACGATTAAAGCCTGTTGGTCAGTAACACCGACTATGCAAGAGCAGGGGCACGGTGTGATAGTGAATATGGGTTGGGATTTATCTACACATGGCTTTGAAGGTACTAACCCGCAAATTTTTGCTGCAACAAAAGCGGGTGTTTTAGGCTTCACGCGTTCATTTGCGAAAACAGTGGGTCCGGAAATCCGAGTCAATATGGTTTCTCCTGGTTGGATATCAACATCGTTTGCTGAAGAGCATATGGATGACGCATATTATCAGGCACGAATAAAAGAAATTCCTCTAGCCCGGTTTGGTAGGCCAGAAGATGTTGCTGCCGCGGCTGTTTTCCTCGCTTCGGACGATGCTTCATATCTAACCGGCGAAGCAATAAAGATTAATGGTGGCTTGGTCTAATGTCTGAAGAAGATAAAAAGAAAGGGCTAAAAGTTCGCACTGAGGTGATGGGCGAGGCGTTTGTTCAACGTGCAATCAACAACAGCACTGAATTAACTGAGCCATTACAAGATTGGATTAATGAACATGCGTGGGGCTCGACATGGCAACGCGAAGGTATTTCGAAGCAAACGCGATCATTAATCACCATTGCCATGTTAGCAGCATTGAAATCGCCAACTGAATTGAAAGGTCATGTGCGTGGTGCGCTGAATAACGGATGTAGCGTCGAGGAAATACAAGAGGTGTTATTACATTCGATTGCTTATTGTGGTGCGCCAGCAGCACAAGAAGCCTTTCGCGCGGCACAAGAAGTTATTGATGAGTGGCAAAAAAAGACTTAATTCAGATAATTAAGTTTTAAGAATCTTTGTTATTTTTGATATGATTCGAGCTAACAAGCAAGTCATTTAAGGGGAGTGGTTTCCCAATACCATAGCCCTGCGCATAATTAACTCCAATCTCTCTAAGCATGCCTTTGATCTCATCATTCTCGACAAATTCAGCAATGGTTTTCATACCCATTACTTGGCCAATCTCATTAATCGATTTGACCATGGCATGGTCGATTGGATCATCAGCAATATCTTTGACAAACATGCCATCGATCTTCAGGAAATCGACAGGGAGGTTTTTTAAATAAGCAAACGATGATAAACCGCTACCAAAATCATCCAACGCAAACCGACAGCCTAATTCCTTTAACGTCGAAATGAATTTCATCGCCATGCTCAAATTGGATATGGCTGCCGTCTCGGTAATTTCAAAGCATATTTTATGTCCATCAATACTGGATTTATCCAATTGTACGACGATGAAGTCCAATACGTCCGGGTTGGTCAATGATGCACCGGAGAGGTTAATAGAGCAGAAATTAATGTCTTCTAGAAAAGTAGGATTATTTGCTAATAAGTCAAAGGCATGTTCAATGACCCAGTAATCTACTTTTGAAATCAGGTTATAGCGTTCTGCGGCAGGTAGAAATGCTCCCGGTGGAATAATCTCGCCGCTATCATCAAGCATTCGTATGAGGAGCTCATAGTGTATATTTTTGTTAGCAGTGTCCAAAGGCTCAATGATCTGTGCATAAAGACAGAACCGATCTTCTTCAAGAGCGTGATTCAGACGAGCCACCCATTGCATCTCACCATGACGCTGGGCTATATCGATATCATCAGCGTGAGAAACATGAATGCGGTTACGGCCTTGATCTTTGGCCATATAGCAGGCGGCATCGGCATCTTTTAATAACTCGGTTAAATTAGGGGTCATCTCAGTAATCGCTACCAAACCAATACTGACGCCGACTTTGAACGTTTGCCCTTCCCATGCAAATTGATAATCCTGAATAGTTTTTTGTAACGATATGGCTACCCGATGCGCATCATCCAGTGAACAATGCTCCATTAATACACCGAATTCATCTCCGCCAAGCCGAGCCAAAGTGTCGCGAACTCTTACAACATTTTTAAGTTCTGTTGTCAGTTGACGCAACATTTCATCACCGGCCATATGGCCACAGGTATCATTGACAACTTTGAATTGATCCAGATCCATAAAACAAAGTGCATGACTACTTTGAGTTGATCCGATGGTTAATAGTAAGCGTTCAGCACGACGCTCAAATTCACGTCTATTTATCAGATCGGTTAAATCATCATGAGACGCCTGATATGTTAATTTTTCTCCTGCTTTTTTAAGTTCGCTGATGTCGTGTACGGTTGACCAGATGCATTCATTATTATCTTCATCTTTGATTAGAGAACCGTTTAATAGAACGGGTACTGTAGAGCCATTTTTATGAATGTATTCCTTTTCATAAGGTCCATATTGGCCTGTCTCAAGAATAGATTGAAGTTGTTCTTTTTCTTGTGCTTCATATCTAGGTGGTGTGATTTCCCAATATGTCAGCTTTAATGCTTCATCCTTGCTATAACCAATAATATCGAGATAGCCTTGATTGACCTCAATTAAACTGCCATCCATATTACACAATGCCATTCCTACTTGTGATGTTTCAAACATGGCACGGTATTTCTCTTCCGATGATTGCAATTTTTTTTCTATATTTTTGCGGTCGGTGATATCAATTGCCGAACCCAGAAATTGGCTAATGTTACCGTGCTTGTCATAGAGTGGGCTCAAAACCAGGTCAATAGTAATGAATTCATTTTCTCCAGCCCGAACCCGTTCATCATAACGCACCACCTCTCCTTTTTTGGCGGTATGTAATGCCTTCTGTAAGCGATTTTGTACATCACTTGAATAAGAGCACCAATAAGTATCGATAAAGAATTTACCGATAACATCTTCACGTTTTAACGAAGCTCTTTCGATCGCGGCTTTATTTGCATCAATGAGTATTCCTTCAATTGAAATTAAGCCAACAAAGCTAAACATGCTATCGAAGATCTTCCTTACCATTGCCTCACTTTCACTTAAGTCTTTTCTTGACTTGAGAATTAATATTCCCGTCAAGGTTGAAAGCCAAATGAGGAAAATGGAGAGACTACGATTTAAATAAACTTTCCATTCTTCGCTACCACTTGGAGAGGCAATGAATCCAATTAGAACAAAAATTGTGCAGATGATGGCTGCGAGCAATAAATATTTCTTCTGATTTGAGAATAATGAGATAAATATAACGGCAACATAGGACACACCAAACGCGACACCAAGTGGGATCTGCAAATCTATAAAGAGAAGTGTTACAGCTAGAACTATAGAAATGAAAAAATAATCAGCAGATTTTATATTTAATTTTGCCATTTATTTATTATCGACTTCGATCAAAATGACTGCAGAATTAATAGTGTATCAAAGAATGAATATTATATTTTGCCAGTTTATCTCTACCCTTAAGAAAGTCGAGTTCGACGACAAAAGCACAAGCGACTACTTCTGCACCTAATTTTTCAACTAACTCACAGCTAGCCGCAGCTGTTCCGCCGGTTGCTAACAAATCATCTACTAATAAAACTTTATCGCCTTTTTCCAATGCATCGATATGTACTTCTAGAGAAGCAGAGCCATATTCGAGATCATAAGACATGGATTCAACGTCATAGGGAAGCTTTCCAGGTTTACGTAAAGGGATGAAGCCAATGCCAAGTTCCCATGCAGCGAGAGAGCCAAAGATAAAACCGCGAGCTTCCATTCCTGCAACCGCTGTAATGTCCTTTCCTAAAAAAGGATGAATTAATTGATGTACCGCCAATTTTAGCATCGCTGGGTCTTTCACCAACGGGGTAATGTCCTTAAATTGAATACCTGGCTCAGGAAAGTCAGGTATATTTCGGATATGTGCTTCTAAGCGTTCCATCTTGTATCTCCAATTGCGTTATAATTTTCGCACTATAATAACGAGTAATCAAAAAGAGGGGGAGACTATGTGTGCATTACTTAAGCAATATGGCCCATTAGTCGGCCGAATTCTGCTATCAGCTATCTTTATACTGGCTGGCTTTCATAAGATTACCGGCTTTGAAAATACAGCAGGCTATATGGCGAGCAAAGGTCTACCTATGACTGAAGTACTATTGGTATTAACCATCATTATAGAATTGGCTGGCGGCATCATGTTACTAGTAGGTTGGCAGGCACGCTGGGCCGCAACAGCTATTTTTCTATTTTTAATACCGGTGACATTGGTCTTTCATCCATTCTGGTCATTCGAAGCACAGGAAGCTATGACGCAATATCATGCATTCATGAAAAACCTGGCGATCATGGGTGGCATGTTGTTCGTCATGATTCATGGATCGGGTCCTTTAAGTCTCGGCAAAGATCATTGTGAAAAATAAATCGAATGCAATCTTTTGAAGTTATTTATAAAAAAGCGATAGATCGTTGTGATGGAGAAGAGGCAGTCGAAAATGCATTGCCGCATCCACGCACGATAAAACAGCTTAAAAAACTCACCGATGAGTTTTGTTTATCCAATATGACGTGCCGTATATTTCAAGCGGGTTTGAATCGAAAGATTATCGATAATAAGTGGCCGGCCTTTGAAGAAGTATTTCATCAATTCAATATTGATGTCGTTCGAATGATGAGCAACGAAGCTTTAGAAGCATTGATGCATGAAAAACGGATTGTACGTCACTGGGGTAAAATTCAAAGCGTACGCCATAATGCGCAAGCGATTTATGAGTTTAATGAAGAACAGGGTGGATTTGTAAATACACTGGCAGAATGGCCTTCAAGTAATATTGTTTCTCTATGGGATGTGCTAAAAAAACAATTTAAACAATTGGGTGGTGCTTCGGGGCCTTATTTCTTACGTCGAGTTAAAAAAGATTCTTTTTTATTAACAGCAGATGTTGTCAGAGCCTTGATGAATTGGGGTGCAATTGATGAAGTTCCTAAAAATAAGAAACAAAAACAATATGTTCAAGATTGTATGAATGAATGGCATGCGGAAAGTGGACGATCGTATAGCCAAATGAGTATGATTCTAGCGTTGTCGATTGATTAATTGATTATGGGACGTTGGCGACCACCTGCACCTAAATCTGCGCCGTATATTACGCCGACAGGTTATTTGAAGCTTGAGAAAGAAACAGCCGCGCTCTGGTCTAAACGAAATGAAGTAGCAAAAGCTGTAACAGTTGCTGCCGCAGAAGGTGATCGTTCAGAGAATGCTGAATATATTTATCGTAAAAAACAATTGCGTGAAATTGATGGTCGCCTTGGTTATTTACAACGACGTATGCCGAAATTAACCGTGGTAAGAGATGTTCAGGATAAAGAACGAATATTTTTTGGTGCATGGGTGAATGTGGAAGACGTCAATGGTAAAGAGTCACGCTATCGTATCGTTGGCGCCGATGAGTTTGATGAGGATGAACATTACATTACTGTTGATTCACCATTGGCTAAACTGTTATTGGGTAAAAAGTGTGATGATGAAGTCGTGCTTGAGACAAATGGAACGAAACAAGAACTTTATGTGACAAACATTGAATATGAAAACTAAATAAACTATGAAAATGATTGTTCGGACCTTCTGTTAATATCTAACTTTTTCCCGAAGGACTATGCTTAACCAATTTACTGATTTTATTTTTCCAGCTGTTCTCAACCTTCTCGGTATCATCAGAATCAACTAGCTTTGCTAAATTGATATAGTCTGTTTTACCCGTTCCTAATACAGGAATTTTATCGACAGATAATACGGTTTTAGGAATAGTTAGTTCACCAATTTGATTTATTTTAGCCGCTTGTTGTAATTCTTTTCGTTCAGCAGCTTGCTTCTCTGTGACGAGAATAATTCGTTCGCCTTTCCGGTCATCATAAACTGCTGTTGCGGCATGACTAATATCAGGCCAGGTTAATGCTGCTAATTCTTCAACGGCGGATAGCGATACCATTTCTCCGCCAATTTTAGCAAAACGTTTCGCTCGACCTAATATAATAATATTGCCTTCATTATCAATATCGGCAATATCACCGGTATCATACCAACCTGATCCTCGCTCGGTTGAGGGCGGATGTATTTTTCCAGGTTTGTCATGAAATAAGTAGCCTTGCATAACGTTCGGACCTTTTACGACTAAGTGACCACCATGCTCAATTCCCTCTACAGGTTTTATATAGCATTCCATATCAGGGATGATACGACCAACGGTTCCAGCTTCGTTTGACATTAAAGTATTAATGGAAATAACAGGACTGGTTTCAGTAACGCCATAACCTTGAATGATTCTAATACCATATTTATTAGCCCATAAACGTATGGTGTCGTCATGTAACTTTTCTGCACCGGCGACAACGCACCTTAGTGAGTTGAAATCATAAGGATGTGCATATCGCGCATAAGACTTGAAAAAAGTATTTGTGCCAAAGAAGATAGTTGCGCGAAGTTCGTAGATCAATTCAGGAATAATTCGATAATGTAACGGTGTGGGGTAAAGAAAAGTTCGTGCACCACCAAACAGAGGCATTAAAAAACCAGCGTTAAGTCCAAAAGAATGGAATAACGGCAAGCAGCTAAAAACTAATTCAGAAGGGTTAAAGTAAATATGGCACCTTACTTGACAATAGTTTGCTAAAAGGTTGCCGTGAGACAATACAACACCCTTTGGATGACCTTCTGAACCTGAAGTAAAAAGGATGACAGCGGCTGAATCAGGGTTCGTATTTATTTTTTGTTTGGCATAATGTTTCTCAGGATTAAAACTCATTAAGAGTGCCAATAATTTATTACCTAAGCCGATTTCATTTCTTAAATCTTCCAGATAAATAACAGTATGATTTTTTTCTAAATCCTCCGCCATTTTTTCAAGTTTTGCATTTGTAATAAAACGTCTTGAAGTAAAAATTGTTTTAACTTGTGCTGTTTGGCAAGCACGGTTTACGGCGAGCATGCCAGAAGAGAAATTCAACATTGCTGGTACACGGCCAATAAATTGCAGCGCAAAGAATAATACTGGTAGGGCATTAACATTCGGCATTAATACGCCAATATGTTCACCCGATGATGTTTGTTTTTTGATTAATTGGCTTAATAAAATACTGCGAAGGATTAATGTTTTGTAGCTTAATGTTTCTCGACTAATATCTTCTATTAATACTTGTTTTTTGTCGAAGCTATTGCTTGCAGCAAGCATGGCAGAGTAAAGCGTTCTTTTTTGATCAAAACTTGTGTAAGACAATTTACACATGATGTCATACATTCTTCTTGAAGCTGCTCTTCTTCGAGCATGGCCAGTAATTTCAGGCGGGAGGTTTAATTTTTCTGGTGGGAGTATGCTTAACCTTATCTTCGGAAACCAACGTACATAACCCCGACCTTTCATGTAAGACAAACGACTAAATTGAGCGCCTTCAATACATATGGGAAGAATAGTGGCGCCGCTTTTATCTGCAATTAAACCCGGGCCGTCATATATTTTCATTAAAGTGCCAGTTCTAGTGATACGACCTTCAGGAAAAATAATAGCTTTGTTGTCTTGTTTAATGAACTTAATAATTGATTTCATTGATAATGGATTTAAGGTATCCATTTCAAACAAGTGAACAAAATATAGAAAAGGTTTAAAGGCTTTTTTTGCAGCAATCTCGGTATTAATAGCAAAGGTAGGTGTTTCAGGTAACCATGCGTACATCAAAATACCATCAAGCAATGATGTATGATTGGCAATAATTAAGACACGATCACCAGCTTTATCATAATTCTCGAGTCCAGTGACTTCAACTCGATATAATAATCGTAGAATTAGTCTCCAGCTTAATTTAAACAGGCGAGTCATGTGACTATTGTACGTTTAAATGTACCGGCATGAGAAGTAATACGCTTTTAGTAATAAGCAGCGGTTATGTAAGTGGTTTTATTTAAGCGCCAGTAACGGTCTGTTGAACGATTAAACTTTGTCCTGGTTGCAAATGTTTGCGTTTATTTAAATTATTCCATTTAAGTAAATCTTTAACATGGATATCAAATTTTCTGGCGATTAACCAAAGAGAGTCACCATCTTGAACTACATAAGAATTAGCGTTTAAAGTTGGTTTCTTCGCAGCTGTTTTTATAATTGAACCATCTTCGTTCTCTTCATCTTTAACCCAGACAGTTAATTTTTGCCCAAGTCGTAATACACCTTTCTTTGAAATACCGTTCCAACGCGTTAATTGACTAACACTGATGCCATAATGACGGCCGATATCCCAAAGATTGTCACCACGTTTTACCGAGTAAATGTAACGTTTACCATCACCGGTGGTTTTCAGACCCTTAAATTTTCTCGAATCGGCGCTTAATGTGTAGTACTTTTTAGATTCTTTTGCTGTAGGAATTAGTAATGTATGCCCAGCGCGGATTCGATTACTTCTAAGACGATTTACTTCTTTTAAAGCTGAAATACTGGTGAGATACCGGTTCGCGATCACACCTAATGACTCGCCTGACCGAATAACATGTTTTTTCCATGTAATGCGTTCCGATTTGGGTATCGCATTTATTTGTTGTTTAAAGTTTTCTGCAGTATTAACAGGAACAAGTATTCGATGAGGTCCATTAGGAGCTGTTGCCCAACGATTAAAGCCAGGGTTTAAGGTATAAACTTCATCCATTGTTAATCCGGATAACTTTGAAACAGTGGATAAATCAATTTGACTACCAATATCGACGCTTTCGAAATAAGGTTTATTTGCAATCGTTTTGAATTTTATTTTATGTTTATCGCTATTTTTCAATACTTCAGCTATCGCTAATAAACTGGGAACATAGTTACGTGTTTCGCGAGGTAAACGTAAAGACCAAAAATCGGTTTTCTTTCCCTTTGCTTTATTCTTTCTAATAGCACGTTCAACATTGCCTTCGCCAGAGTTATAAGCGGCAAGTGCATGAAACCAATTACCGTTAAATCTTTTGTGCAAGTTTTCAAGATAATCCAATGCCGCATCGGTTGCTGCAACAATGTCACGACGACCGTCATACCACCAATTCTGTTTTAAACCGTAATGTTTACCGGTGCCGGGAATAAATTGCCAAATACCGGAAGCACGTGCCGGTGAATAGGCAAAAGGTTGATAAGCGCTTTCGACAATAGGCAATAACGCTATATCAAGTGGCATATTACGTTCTTTTAATTTTGTGATGATATGAAACAAATACGGTTCAGCACGTTCAGCAACGCGGGTAATATATTCTTGATTACGAGCAAACCAGGCGGTTTTTTGTTGAACGCTACTTCTGTCGAGATGACGATCTAATTCCAAACCATCTTTTAGCAAAAGCCAAATATCGGAATAGTCTTTCTGTTTAGCTACTTTATTAAGATCATTACCAACATCAATGCCTTGTGCAGGTTCAGATAGTTGAGAACTCAGCGCAAGTTGCTGATGATTTACGGTCGGGGTTGCTTCGACTTGCTCAGGTCGGGTTGAAGAGAAATTACAGCCACTTATTACTAGTAGCACAAAGCAAATAATTGCTTTACGTATCATATGCATGGCCGAATCCTAGGGATCAGACGCCTTTCGGTCAAGTAGTTTATGAGTACTCCTAAAAATTGTCTTTCCACTGCCGTACTGCAGCAAAAACCTCATGTGGTTTTTCTAATTTTTCACCCGAATGTTCACGTGCGGCATTAATCACACTGGATTCCTCACAACGCAGAAAAGGATTGGTTTGTTTTTCAGTTTTTAGCGTTGTTGGAACCGTGGGTTTACCTTTTTCTCTCGCTTGTCGCGCCTGACTTAAACATTCTTGAGTAGCAGTGTTCTCAGGTTCAACAGTCGTCGCAAATTGCAGGTTTGAAACAGTATATTCATGACCGCAATATAGCAGTGTGTCGTCAGGTAATGCCTTGAATTTAGATAATGAGGCATGCATTTGAGGCGGTGTGCCTTCAAACATGCGGCCACAACCGGCTGCGAAGAGTGTATCGCCACTAAAGACCATTCCCTCGGCATAATAAGCTATTGCGCCTAATGTATGTCCGGGGACATCCATAATTGTTAAATCCAAATCCAGTTCGGACAATGAAACAGTATCGCCTTCACCTACAGGGTGGGTGCTGCCTTTTACTGACTCCGTTTTTGGCGTGTAGACCGGAATATCATATTTTTCGGTAATTGCTGGAATACCGTCCACATGATCCCAGTGACGGTGAGTGATTAAAATGGCAATAGGAATCAATTTTTCGGACTCAATCAGGTCAAGCAAAGGCCCAGCTTCGCCTGGATCAACAATTGCGACATGATTACTTGCCTTATTTTTCAGCAACCAGATATAGTTATAGTGATCTTGTAAGGCAGGTAGGGGTATTATCTCTAACATAGTTTAACCTAGGGTTCGCATCTGGGTTTATGCTGGCAGCACAGTTAACCAGAGTCAATATGCAAAAAATATGAGTGACGACAATAAAATTGCAACGTTAAGAGAAAAGTTCTCAAGCTGGTTCGCCAGTCCTTTAGGTAAGCGCGTGTTTGCAGCCGAAGAAGAACAGATGCAAGACATCTTGCCCGATATGTTTGGTTATCATATTTTACAATATGGCTACTCAGCCGAATCAAACTATCTAAATTCATCTCGCATTGCGGATAAAACGATACTCTTTCTTGATGAAACCGAAATAAACAACAACCTGAAAGCGATTCACACCAGTGCTGAAGAATTACCTGTCGCAGCAGATAGTATTGATGTCGTTGTCTTGCCGCATATTCTGGAATACTCAAAAGATTCGCATAAATTATTACGCGAAATGGATCGGGCATTGATTGGCGATGGTCGTGTTGTGATAATCGGTATTAATCCCATCAGTCTTTGGGGGTTGTGGCATCTATTTTTATGTTGGTGGGGAAAAATGCCATGGAGTGGACGTTTGATTTCAATTCCAAAAATAAAAGACTGGTTGTCCTTACTCGACTTTGAAGTTGAGAAAACAAAATGCTTTTTCTTTTCCCCACCATTGCGAAATCAGAATCTTTTAAATAAATTACTACCATTAGAACGCTTTGGTCGATATTGCTGGCCAATATTCGGTGGCTTGTATATTGTCGTTGCAAAAAAACGCACCGTACCTCTAAACCCAATCAAGATGAAATGGAAAGCAAAACGGAAAGTAATTGGTGCTGGTGTAGTAGAGCCAACAACAAGAAATCAATTTAAAGTTAATGACTGAAAAAATAGATACCCGTGATATCTGGAAATGCGTGAATTTAGAGTGCTTCCGTTTTTATTCAGGGCAAGGCGCGACGATGCGCATGGCTACCCCCTGTAAAGAGGACACCAACAGTAGGCGCTTTAGGCGACGCCGCCATGGATAAAAAGGGGAGTGCTATAAACAGGGATTTCCAGGTATCACGGGTATTAATCTATTCCGATGGCGCTTGCCGTGGGAATCCGGGTCCAGGCGGATGGGGAACTTTACTTAAATATAACGGCACAGAAAAAGAACTCTATGGTGCTGAGGAAGACACGACAAATAATCGCATGGAACTGATGGGCGCGATAAGTGGATTAGAATCCTTAACCAAGCCATGCGAAGTTGTTTTAACAACTGATTCACAATATGTCATGAAAGGTATCACGGAATGGATGGAAGGTTGGAAAAGCCGCAACTGGAAAACCGCAGCAAAGAAACCGGTAAAAAATCAAGACCTTTGGATACGTTTAGATGAAGCCTGCCAACCGCATCAAATAAAATGGCAATGGGTGAAAGGACATAGTGGTCATGAGGAAAATGAACGTGTCGATCTACTCGCTAACAAAGCTATAGATGAAATGTAACGTTAAGGATAGCGAATGAGACAAATCATACTCGATACAGAAACAACCGGACTTGAACCCAAGCAAGGTCATCGCATTATTGAAATCGGTTGTGTTGAATTAATTAACCGCCGTAATACCGGGCAGCACTACCATCAATACATCAATCCTAATCGCGAGATTGATGAAGGTGCGTTTAATGTACATGGTATTAGTACAGAGTTTCTTTCAGATAAACCGCTCTTTAAAGATATCGCACAAGAATTTATCGATTTCATTCGTGATAGCGAATTGATTATTCATAACGCACCGTTTGATGTTGGCTTTATCGATGCAGAATTTAAAAAACTCGGCAGAAAGTGGGGCAAGACAGAACACTACTGTACTGTGACTGATACCTTAACCATGGCGCGTGAAAAACATCCCGGGCAAAAGAACAATCTTGATGCCTTATGTAAACGTTATGAAATAGATAATTCAAAACGTGATTTACACGGCGCATTACTCGATGCTCAAATCTTACTTGATGTGTATTTGGCCATGACAGGAGGCCAGGAAACTTTAGCCTTAGGATCGCACGAAGAACAAGAAGCCGCAGAACAAAATGCGGTGAGATTAAATGATACTAACCGTAAGCCGTTACCAATAATTCAACCGACTGAAGATGAACTCGCTGCACATGAAAAGTATCTTGAGTTATTAAGAGAAAAGAGTGGCGGCAAGTGTGTGTGGGTTGACAATGGATACGAATAAATAATTATTAATTTAGTGCCAATCGTTAATTTCTTCTTTGTTATATCATTCAAAATAAATTTTATATTCATCGGGCCCCATTAACTTATGTTATTAGATGTTTTTTTTGTAGTTGTTGTAACTTCAATAATCCAGTCTATCTTTGGTGTAGGCGTCTTACTTTTTGGCACGCCAGCTTTATTAATACTGGGATATGATTTTATTGGGTCAGTAATTATTCTTCTTCCTATTTCCTTAGTAATAAATTTTCTCCAAGTCTCTAAAGATTATAAGAAAATAAATATAAAGTTTTATAAAAGAATAATTTTATATTCGATTCCGTTTATAGTTTTTCTTTTATTTATTGTGGCCAAATTTGAAGTAAAAATTGAATTAGTGGTTGGAGTTTTTCTTTTGATTATTGCAATGAAAGAAAGCTTTCCTAAGCTAAATCACTATCTTGAGTCATTGATGAAATATGAAAAATTATATTTAATGATCACAGGAGTCGTTCATGGAGCCACAAACCTAGGTGGTTCAATGTTAACGGCAATGGTCTATAGTAAGAAACATAATAAAAGCGTAACGCGTGTAACGATAGCTATATCTTATGCAACCTTTGCCTTGTTTCAATTGGCAACATTATTTTTTGTGTTTGATAAATCAAAAATTGATTTTATAGCAATTGCTTGTTACGTGTTTGTTGGTATAACGGCTTTTTTAATTACTGAAACATTGGTTTATATGAAAATTAGCAATCAGAAATATACTAAATTATTTTCAATGTTTTTATTTGTGACTGGAATGTTAGTTTGCTTTAAGTCGCTATAACAACCCTATTAGTATTTTCAAAATACCGGAGAGGGGACGAAAAATAATTGAGAGCAGCAGTTACTACTCTCAATCAAAAATTATTATTTTACCGCTTCTTGCGTCATTTTTTGTAATTCACCTTTTTCATGCAAGTCCATGACGATGTCACAGCCGCCGACGAGTTCGCCTTTGACGAAGACTTGTGGGAAAGTTGGCCAGTTTGAGTATTGTGGCAAGTTGGCCCGCATGTCTGGATTTGCTAGTACATCGACGAATGTGAATTCGACTTCGCATTCTTTTAATGCTTGTGACGTTTTCATTGAGAAACCGCATTGTGGGAAATCAGGTGAGCCTTTCATGAAAAGCACAACTGGGTTTTCTTCTACGGTTTTTTTAATTTCTTCCATTATTTCCATTCGGTATTACCTCGGTGAGTATGTCTGGGTTATTTAATTGATTGTCGCGGATTATACCTAAAAGCGTTATCTGATCACTATCTTAGGCTAAGGTATTGATTATATTTGTCCAATACATGAAATTTTGACAGATTATCTTGTGTTTGGGGGTGTCAGCCTGTATCCAGACCAGTATAATCCCGTCCCAACATCATCTTTATATATAAGAAGTCTTTTATCATTTTTCGGGGGAATTACATATGAATCCACTTAAGTCAGTGCACGGTACGATCGCGCTTGGTTTTGTTACATCAATTATCATCATGCTTGTCGTTGATGGTGTTGGTGATTTTAATCTTTGGTCTTTTGTCGTTTGGTTGCACGTCTTTGCTGGTGTTATCTGGATTGGTCTGCTTTATTATTTTAATTTCGTTCAAGTCCCTGCTGTTGGCGTAGCTTTAGCTGATGAAGGCGGTCCTGGTCCTGCAGCGATTAATAAATATGTTGCTCCTCGAGCGTTGTGGTGGTTTCGTTGGGGTGCTTTAGCAACTTGGTTAACCGGCGCATCTGCATTGGAAGCGATGGGTGTTGGTATTAAGGATGCGTTCATGTTGCAAGACGGCGCTTTAATTATCGGTCTTGGTGCATGGATGGGAACGATCATGTTGTTTAATGTTTGGGTATTAATCTGGCCAAACCAAAAGAAAATTTTAGGTATGGTTGAAGCAACTGCCGATGAAATTGCTAAAGGTAAGGTTGTTGCATTAATGGCATCAAGAACCAATACCTTTCTTTCTATACCCATGATCATGTGTATGGTTGGACAAGGGCATGGTGGTTTGCCACTATAATATAGAATTACATTAGTTTGTTCTGAGCCCGGCTTGTTGCCGGGCTTTGTTATTTATAGGACGTAAAGTATGCCGCGGGTGCAGGATGCACAGGAGCGGCGATTTATAGGACGTAAAGGCAAAAAATATGCTCCTGCATTTTTTGCACTTCCACCATCCATGGCGGTCGTATGCCGCGGGTGCAGGACGATATACATGGATGAATGAGTGTCACGAGAGGACACGATTACAGGACGTAATCGGTAGAGTCGAGTCTGGAACAGACACCGAGGAGTCCGAAGTGACCGCACAGGAGCGGCGATTTATAGTTATAGGACGTAATCAATTTTTGGTAAATAAATGATGAGTAGTGCATTAATGTCAAATTATCAGCCGTTGTCGGTCGAGTTTAAAAGTGGAGCAGGTGCTTGGCTAACGGACGTCGACGGCCAGCGATATCTTGATGCATTAAGTGGAATTGCTGTCTGCGGATTAGGTCATGCGCATCCTGCTGTGCAAGAAGCTGTTGCTGATCAAGCTGGGAAATTGATTCACACCTCAAATATTTATCGTATTCCCTTGCAAGAAAAGCTTGCTGAAAAATTAGTTGCACACTCCGGCATGGATAAAGTCTTCTTTGGTAATTCCGGTGCGGAAGCGAATGAAGCAGCAATTAAACTCGCGCGTCTTTACGGGAATAATAAGGGTGTTAGTAATCCTGTCATTGTCGTGATGGAAAAAAGTTTTCATGGGCGAACCATGGCGACATTAACCGCAACCGGGAATGATAAGGTTAAAAAAGGTTTTGCGCCTTTAGTCGAAGGCTTTAAGCATATTCCATATAACAATCTTAATGCCTTAAATGAAATTGCAGAGACAACAGAGAACATTGTCGCTGTTATGGTTGAACCGATATTGGGAGAGGGTGGTGTTGTTATTCCTGATGACGGATATTTGAAAGCTATACGAACATTTTGCGATGAACATGATTGTTTAATGATACTGGATGAAATTCAAACCGGTATGTGTCGAACTGGCGAATGGTTTGCCTTTCAACACGAAGATATTAAACCAGATATTATGACGTTGGCAAAAGCATTAGGTAATGGCGTGCCGATTGGTGCATGTTTAGCAAGTGGTGCAGCTGCAAATTTATTTCAACCAGGAAGTCATGGTTCTACTTTCGGTGGTAATCCTCTCGCTGCAAGAGCGGCGCTATCTGTGATTGAAGTATTAGAAGATGAAAAGCTTGACGTACGTGTAAAAGTGTTGGGAAATCGCTTGTTAGAGGGCTTTAAACAAAGTTTAAGCGGAATAAATGGAATAAAAGAGATTCGTGGTAGAGGTTTGATGTTGGGCATCGAACTTGAAAAGGATTGTACTGATTTAGTTGGTTTGGCATTAGATGAAAAGTTATTAATTAACGTTACTGCGGGTAATGTAATTCGTTTATTGCCTCCTTTGGTTATAAGTAATGATGAAGCTGATGAAATAGTGTCTAAATTATGCAGCTTGCTCATAAAATATCTGAATAGGTCTTCGCACGAATGATCCTTTGTCTCAATACGTCGTTAAAAATGTGCTCGAATGCTCATTTATTTAATATAAACTCCGCTTCTGCGCGCATTTTTGCCTCGTCTGATAACAAAGTTTCAATTCGTGCAAAAATCTCTTATCGATAAAGGTGTAGTTATGGAAACAAGACATTTTTTAACGTTAAATAGTTTGAGTCGCGATGAATTGCTCTCAATTATTAATCGTGCAGAAGTATTAAAGAAACAATTCATAGAAAAAAGCTATGAATCAACACTTGAGAGTCGAGTGTTGGGAATGATTTTTGAAAAATCATCAACGCGTACGCGTGTTTCGTTTGAAGCGGGCATGGCGCAGTTAGGTGGACATGCTATTTATCTTGCACCAACCGGTACACAGATAGGTCGCGGTGAACCTTTAGAAGATACGGCGCGTGTCTTATCAAAAATGGTTGATTGCATCATGTTAAGAACGTTCGAGCATGAACGCATTGAACGATTTGCAGAGTATTCTGATGTGCCAGTGATTAATGGTTTATCGGATAGTTATCATCCCTGTCAGTTGTTAGCCGATTTATTAACCCATTATGAAAAACGCGGCTCTATTGAAGGTAAAAAAGTCGTTTGGTTTGGTGATGGTAACAATATGTGTCACTCCTACATGAATGCTGCAAAGATTCTTGATTTTCAATTGATCGTTTCTGGCCCGGAAGGGTTTGATCCAGATCCAAAAATACTTGAAGGGACAAAAACTAATGTTGTTATTGAACGTAATCCTAAGCAAGCAGCGAAAAATGCAGATGTTATTGTGACTGATGTTTGGGCAAGCATGGGACAGGAAGAAGAGCAAAAAGAACGCATGCAAAAGTTTGCACAATATCAGGTCAATACTGATTTGATGGAATGTGCAAACGGTGATGCACTCTTTATGCATTGTTTGCCTGCGCATCGAGGTGAAGAAGTCTCCGAGAATGTATTAGAAGGGCCACAAAGTGTTGTTTGGGAAGAAGCAGGGAATCGTTTACATTCTCAAAAAGCACTGCTGGAATTTTTAATTGGCTAATTATAACAATTTCTAAATGCATTTTTTATTAAGTAACGATGATGGTTATCAAGCACCCGGTTTAGCTGCTTTAGCTGAAGCACTTGCCGAATTAGGTAAAGTAACTGTTGTTGCTCCTGATCGCGATCGCAGTGGCGCGAGTAATTCACTTACATTAGATGCACCGTTGCATGTCAAACAAGATAGTCGCGGTTTTCATTATGTAAATGGTACACCGACGGATTGTGTTCATCTTGCTGTTACGGGTTTATTAGAAGAAGAACCTGACATGGTAATTAGTGGTATTAACTCGGGCGCGAATATGGGTGATGATGTGCTTTATTCCGGTACAGTAGCTGCGGCAATGGAAGGGCGTTTTCTTGGATGTCCTGCTATTGCTTTCTCTTTGGCGAGTAGAAACCCTGATGATTATTCCTCTGCTGTTATTGTGGCTAAAAAAATCATTGAATCAATCATGCAACAACCCTCCGAATATTCATTCGAAGATGCATTATTAAATATTAATATTCCAGACCTTAAACACGAACAGATAGACGGTTTTGAAGTGACTCGTTTAGGTAGTCGTCATAAAGCTGAGCCGGCACAAGAAGCGTTTGATCCAAAAGGTCGAAAAGTTTATTGGGTAGGTCCTGTTGGTTCGGAACAAGATGCAGGCGAGGGAACAGATTTTCATGCGATACGAAAAAACAAAGTATCAATCACGCCATTGCAAATTGATTTAACCCGTCATGAAGCATTACCGACGTTAACAAATTGGCTAGAGACGTTGAAATGATGTCAGCCGATCACAGTGGTATAGGAATGACGTCACAACGCACGCGTGATCGTCTCGCTGATACCTTAGTAGATATGGGCATTAAATCTAACCTTGTACTTGATGCTATTCGTAATACACCAAGACACCTTTTTGTTGACGAAGCATTGGCAACACGCGCTTATGAAAATACAGCATTACCTATAGGTTTTAGCCAAACGATTTCGCAACCTTATATCGTTGCGAAAATGACAGAAGCATTGATTAAAGACAAACAACTTGAGAATGTATTAGAAGTCGGTACAGGTTGCGGTTATCAAACGGTGATTATGGCGCAATTTACAAAACGTATTTATACGGTTGAAAGAATAAATGGCCTGTTAATACGTGCACGAGAACGTTTTCAAAAATTAGCTATTACCAATATTCGTAGTAAACACGCTGATGGTAATATTGGTTGGTCCGCGAATGCGCCATTTGATGGTATTATTGTTGCGGCTGCACCGATAGGTGTGCCAGATGCATTGAAAGAACAATTGGCTATTGATGGCCGATTAATTATACCGGTAGGTAAGTCCGGTGATCAGAAATTATTATTAATAACCCGCAGGGAAGAGGGCTATGAAGAAGAAATTATTGATTCAGTCAGTTTTGTTCCTATGCTCGGTGGTATTGATAAGACTTAAAAAATGACAGGTATAAGAGTGATAATATGAGTCACCAATATAATATTGTTATTTGTTTGTTAACACTTATTTTGCTTCAGGCCTGCGCCGGGCGAGGTGTCGCACCTGTTGCAAACCGTGGCGAAGTCAAAGAAGTTCCTGCAACAACTACTCAAAGATCGAGCAAATCTCAACTTAAACCCGTTAAGAAGCCTAAAAAAGTAGTACAAAATAAAACGGGTTATCATATCGTTGGTGAAGGCGACACCCTTTATTCAATCGCATGGCGTTACAATTTTGATTACAAAGAAGTTGCCGGTTGGAATCAGGTTAAAGCACCTTACACAATTTATCCCGGTCAATTGATTCGTTTAAAGCCAGTATTAAAAAAGAAAGCTGTGCCTTTAAAGAAACCTGAAACAACCGTTAAAAAAGTTATTCCTAAGCAGCCGCTACCTAAAAAAGCATCAAAACCAGTTCAGAAAAAACCAAAAGTTGTTGCTAAGAAAGTTAATACAAAAAAAACATTACCCAAAGGACCCGTAAAATGGTCTTGGCCTACAAGTGGGAAAATCGCGAAGACGAATTCACCTACCTCAAAAAAGGGGCTTGATATATTAGGACGCGCTGGACAACAAGTTAAAGCGGCAGGTGCAGGTGAAGTTGTTTATAGTGGAGGTGGACTTCTTGGCTACGGAAAGCTTATTATCATTAAACACAATGAAACGTACTTAAGTGCCTATGCGTATAACAACAAACTTTTGGTCAAGGAAGGCGACATAGTGAAAGCTGGAGAAGCTATTTCCGAAATGGGGCAGGATCACACCGGTCGCACTGTGCTCCACTTTGAAATACGTAAAGACGGTAAACCCATTAACCCTACAAAGTATCTTCCCAAGAAACGTGCCTAATTAAGATCGACACTACTAATGAAAGACGAAGATACAAAATCAGATACTAATCCGGACTTAGCAAATAGCGAGATTGAAGATACTCAGTTGACCGGTGAAGATATAAAACTGAGTGAGACTGAAGAAGATACAGTAAAAGAAACTAATGAAAAAACACCCGAAATTGTAAGTGCGCCTGTTTCAGCGGGTGATCTTGATGCGACACGCTTATATTTGAATGAAATCGGTTTTTCGCCATTATTAACAGCAGAAGAAGAAGTTTATTTTTCACGAAAATTATTAAAAGGCGATGCAAGCGCGAAAAAGCGCATGATCGAAAGTAATTTACGCCTTGTTGTAAAAATTGCCCGTCGATACATGAATCGTGGTTTAGCGCTCCTCGATTTGATTGAAGAAGGAAATCTTGGTTTGATTCGAGCGGTAGAAAAGTTTGACCCGGAAAGAGGTTTTCGTTTTTCAACATATGCGACCTGGTGGATAAGACAAACGATAGAACGTGGATTGATGAACCAAACACGTACAGTACGTTTACCAATACATGTTGTAAAAGAGATTAATATCTATTTACGTGCGGCACGAAAACTATCACAAACATTGGATCGCGAACCGACGTCACAAGATGTCGCTGATATGCTTGACCAACCAATCGATGATGTTAAGCGCATGTTGGGATTATATGAACGCGAAACATCAGTTGATTCTCCAAGTCCTTATGACCCGGATAAGTCTTTATTGGATACTTTGCCTGATGAACAAAACCTGGATCCGTCGTTATTGATACAGAATAGCGATGTAAAAGAGCATATTGATACATGGTTAAACTTACTTACTGATAAGCAATGTGCTGTCGTTGAGCATCGTTTTGGCTTACATGGCCGAGAAGTAGCAACGTTGGAAGAAATTGGTAATGAATTAGGCGTAACACGTGAACGCGTCAGACAGATACAGATAGAAGCAATTAAACGTTTGAGACAGATATTGTTACGCGAGGGGTTTTCTCTCGATACACTGAATATGGAGAATTAGTTAGAGGCTAAAAACAAGCAGGCGACGACATTTCTGCCCTCATCAATCAATAAATTATAGCTGCGGCATGCTGCACCGGTATTCATTATTTCAAAACCGATATTTTTTGATGTTAAATGGGAGAGTAACTCATAGTTTTGGTATGCGGAGTCATTTCCTATACCGAGTAAAATGACTTCAGGTTGCCAGGCAATGACTTTATCCATGTGTTGCAATGCAAGATCTTTATAAGAGTTTACGGACCAATTTTCAATTAACTGATCTTTTGAAATGACTAAATTTGATTCAATTACTTTATGTTTTAGCGTAAATGAATCATCAGAATAGGAAATAATTTTATTTGATGCGGAATTTTCGCTATCAAGTTCGATCTTCATAGATGTAATATCCTTTTTTAGAAAAATAATTATATTGTAGTAATAGAACGAGGGGTAATTAAAAAGTGAAAATAATATTGTTAGGACCACCAGGTGCAGGCAAAGGTACGCAAGCAAATTTAATAAAAGAAAAATTTAAGATTCCACAAATATCAACAGGTGATATGTTACGTGCTGCTGTAAGTGCTGGTACAGAGTTAGGGCTTGAAGCAAAGAAAGTTATGGATGCTGGTGGCCTTGTTTCAGATGAATTGATTTTAGGTTTAGTAAAAGAACGTATAAGTGAAGATGATTGTGTTAATGGTTATCTATTTGATGGCTTTCCACGGACTCTAGTGCAGGCAGAAGCAATGGCGAAGTCTGCAATAGAAGTCGACTATGTTGTTGAAATTAAAGTAGAAGATGAACCTATAGTTAAGCGGATGAGCGGTCGTAGAGCGCATTTAGCTTCTGGTCGTACTTATCATGTCGAATTTAATCCTCCCAAGGTTGAAGGCAAAGATGATGTCACTGGAGAAGACTTAGTTCAACGTGATGATGATAAAGAAGAGACAGTTAAAAAACGTTTAGATGTTTATCATGAACAAACTTCACCGTTAATAAATTATTACACTGAAGAAGCAAACAAAAGTGATGCAAAAATAAAATATGTCAGTGTAAATGGCATGCAAGAAGTTAACGATGTAACAAAAGATATACTATCGAAGTTGTTATAACTTTTAACATTCATACTAAAGATTAAGCATATAAAACGATGTTTTGTTGTGTAAATAACAATAAAAATGCATTTTTTTTTGTAAACATGAAAGATTTTTTTAAAAAATAATAGTAAAAAGATAAAACATGACTATAATTGCAATGTGTTTGTTTAATGTTATGTATACATTTTGTTAAAATAAATTATTCAGTATTAGGGGAGTCTCTAACTATGGCGAAGAAAAAAGCAAAGAAGAAGACTGCAAAGAGAAAAGTTGCAAAGAAAAAAGCTAAGAAGAAAGTAGCTAAAAAGAAAGCTAAGAAAAAAACTTCTAAGAAGAAAGCGAAGAAAAAAGCTTCTAAGAAGAAAGCTAAGAAAAAAGCTACTAGGAAAAAGGCTAAGAAAAAAGCTTCTAAGAAGAAAGCAAAGAAAAAAACTTCTAAGAAGAAAGCTAAAAAGAAAGTAGCTAAAAAGAAGGCTAAGAAAAAAGCTTCTAAGAAAAAGGCTAAAAAGAAGGCCAAAAAAAAATCTAGAAGAAGATAAGCAGAAAATGACATCAGGTCAGCGTGATAAACAACGCAGAGAAAAGGCCAGATCAGTCATAGAAGCAAGAAAAGAACGCCGTAAGGCGTTAGTTGAAAGTTTACTTAAGTTATAAATAGTGAGATTTCTTCTAAAAAATATTAAAGCCCCGTTTTTACGGGGCTTTTTTTATTTACATGGACGTAATGTCAGGAATATTGTTCCTACACCAACAGTAGGCGCTTTAGGCGATTACTAAGTGCCTACATCCATGACATTTTGTCAGTATTGGCTCTCATATGTGATTCATGTTTTACGTAATTGAGTTATTCTTATCTTCTCGCTGAGAATTAATAAACTATTTTCCAAATAACGCTGTTTCATGGCTAAAAAACGTAAAACTTCCCGTAAACGAAAACCTCAATCTAAACAAAAGAATAAATCCAGACTTAAACTATGGATGGTTCAAGCATTAGTTATTCTTGTATGTGTTTTTCTTTCGTATTGTGCCTTTATCGATTTTCAGATCAGAAAAGAGTTTGAAGGTAAACGTTGGTCGGTTCCCGCTAGAGTTTATGCACAACCTGTTGAGCTATATGTGGGACGAAAATTTGAACAAAAAGCATTAATTGGTCAATTACAAAATGCTTCATATCAAGCTGTTAAAAAGTTAATCAAGCAAGGGCAGTTTAGTAGTCGTGCATCAGTAATCGACATATATACCAGACAATTTCATTACTGGGATGGCTTTGAAGAAGCAAAAAAAATACGAATTCAAATTAAAAATGGGCATATTACAAAAATTACCTCATTAAATAATGATGACAGCATTGAAATTGTACGCTTAAGTCCGGCGTTAATAGGTAAAATATTCCCTTTGCACGATGAAGATCGCGTGCTCATCTCTTATGAAGAGATACCCACTTCATTAAAAAAAGCGTTGATAGCTGTAGAAGACAGACATTTTTTTGAACATTTTGGAATTGATCCAAAAGGTATTTTACGTTCCATTTTTACAAATTTAATAGCAGGTAAAATTGCGCAAGGCGGTAGTACTTTAACTCAACAATTAATCAAAAATATGTTTTTGACTCGTGAAAGGACTTATTCACGTAAGTTGAATGAGATATTGATGGCCTTAATGTTGGAATATCACTATTCAAAAGAAAGTATTCTTGCGGCCTATGTTAATGAGATTTATTTAGGTCAAAATGGTGCACGTAGTATTCATGGTTTTGGCACTGCAGCGGAGTTTTATTTTTCTAAACCGTTAAATGAATTAAATATAGCTGAAATTTCATTATTAGTGGGCTTGGTTAAAGGTGCTTCGTATTACAATCCACGGAAAAACCCGGAAAGAGCACTAAACCGACGGAATCTAGTACTAAAGTTATTACAGCAGCAAGGTTTTATAAAAGTTTCAGAATTCGATAAAGCCTCAAAACTTCCTTTAGGTGTGAATAAAAAACCAAATTGGACTAGCGCCAAATATCCCGCTTATCTTGATTTGGTTCGACGTCATATCAAGCGCGATTATCGTATTGATGATCTTAGAAATGAAGGTTTACAGATACACACGACACTCGATGTTGAAAAACAAGAAACGGCGCAAGATAGTGTTAAATTTAGCTTGTCGAAACTGGATAAGGCAAAAGGCTTTAAGTCAGGAGAACTGCAAACAGCATTAGTCATGGTTGAGCAACATAGTGGTGAAGTAGTCGCCCTTGTCGGAGATCGAAATAAGCAAAGAAATGCCTTCAATCGTGCCCTTGATGCAAAAAGACCAATAGGATCATTAATAAAACCAGCTATCTATATGACCGCTTTACAACGACCAAATAAATATCATGTTCTTAGTTCGCTTGATGATTCTAAACTTGTATTAAAACAAGCTAATGGTAAATCATGGGCACCAAATAATTATGATCATAAAACGCATGGTAAAGTGCCGTTAGTCAGATCGATTGCTAAATCCTATAATATTTCGACGGTACGACTTGGTATGAGTCTTGGTTTAGGTAGTGTCATTCAAACATTAAAAAATCTTGGCGTTACTTCACCTATAGCCGAGTTACCTTCAATTTTACTTGGTGCATTAAATCTATCTCCCTATGAAGTAACGCAAATGTATCAAACGATTGCCAGTGGCGGTTTGCAAATTCCGTTGAAATCAATTCGAGCAGTACTTAATAAAGAAGGTGAACCAATCAAGCGATATGACTTGGCAGTGCGTGAATATATCGAACCAGAAACAGCTTTTTTAACACAATATTTATTAACAGAAGTTGTTCAAAATGGCACGGCAAAGCGATTAACACGTGAGCTACCTTCTTTAATGCCTTTAGCTGGTAAAACAGGAACAACAAATGCCTTAAGAGACAGCTGGTTCGCAGGTTTCGGCGATCGCTTGTTAGCCGTCGTTTGGATCGGTCGCGATGATAACCAGACGGCTAAATTGACAGGTTCAACTGGTGCAATGCAAATTTGGCTCGATATAATGAAGAAAATAAAACCTGAGCCATTAAGTTTGATAGAGCCGGAAGAAATTGAATGGTATGAGTTTCCTGATATGAGTAATCCTGTTGAAAGCTGTAATAAAACTAAAGCATATCCTGTTGTAAAAAAACATGTACCTAATTATATTAATTGTTATTAAATAAGTACGTAACATTATGACTATTCAAAAAATCATTTTGTCGTTAATTATATTGCTTTTGACTGCATGTGCAGAGCAAGCGACAAAATCTGTTGAGCTTATCCCTGTAGAAGAAAGACATTCTCCAGTAGAACGGGGAAAACTTACGACTGAAAAACCAAAAGTAGTCGCTACTAAAAAAAGTAAGGCAGTCGATGAACAAAAAGAACCGGTTATTACTGCTTTGCTAAATGATGCAAATCGTTTTTCGAAGCAAGGGCATAGTGAAAAAGCGGTAGCAACATTAGAGCGTGCGCTGCGTATAGAACCGAAAAATGCATTGCTATGGCATCACCTTGCCGCTGTTCGCATGCAACAACAGCAATGGCAGCAAGCGATAGTTATGGCCAGAAAGTCGAATGCTTTGGCCGGTAGTAATAAACAATTAAAGTCTGATAACTGGGCTTTGATAGCCGCTGCTTATGATAGTCTAGGTAATAAAGAAAAAGCGAATGAAGCAAGAAACAAACAGACAGGACAAGGCTGAGCTACAAAGTTTGTCCAGGCACCTTTCCTTTAAGCATATATGCAAATGCGATAGTTTCAGCTACAGCAACGTAAAGTTCTCTAGGAATTTCTTCGTCTAATTTTAATTTTGCCAATAGATCAACTAAGTCAGGTTCTTCACGAATCGGAATGTCATATTCTTTTGCCAAAGCAATAATCTCATCTGCGATTTCTCCCGTTCCTTTTGCTGATAAGGTAGGAGCGCAGACGCCATCATAGTTTAAGGCGACAGCTTTATTAGGCGTTTGTACTAGATCAGTCATATTGAAATATTAATAAAGTTTTTAGATGGGAGTTGAACCTTTGCTTCTAACGGAGCCTCATCAAGACAAACGATTTTTCCTGTTGATAAGCCGCAACGTTCTATTTGTTTATCGAGAAGAGATAAATTGTCCTTGATAAGAGAACTGAGTGTTTCATTATCTGACCACAGTGTTGCATTTATTTCCTTGTTAATGACTGATAATTTTGCTGATATTGAGCCAATGTTTTCAAAGTTTATTTTTAAATTGCTTGACCATAACTGTTGTTCAGTATTTTTTGATTTTGATTCTTTATCTTTTTGAATGTCGAGTTTGAGTAAATCAATATTTTGTTTGTCCTTAACAGGTATTTCAACAGACCATAATGGAGATTGATTATCATGAGTAACTATTGCTTTAGATTGATTTACTTCTATCCGAGCTAGTGATGATTCAACTTGTTTGCTGGCAGCTTCAGTATTAGCTTTTAAAATGAGTTCCATAGCTTTGGCAGTCTCATTAGTTTTTGTAGCCGGGTTTTTCCCTGCTTCAGTTGCTGTTAAGAAATGATTGTTTCTGAAGGTGTTTTCTTCAATCTCAGCGTTTTGAGTATATTTAGAAAAGACATTTAAGAGCTGTAATAAATTTGTTTTTAAATCTTTTGAAACTCCCTGATTGTTTGTCGATATTTGTCTATTAGACAGAGTTGTTTTTTTTAATTGTTCTGAAGTTTTCAGAAAAATGTTTAGTTTTTTATTAATTACGTCAGAAAATAATTTTTCTTCAAGGAATAAGCCTGAGTTTTTTATTGCTGTTTTCAAACCAGCTTCATTGTTTACGTTTGTCCTAGTTGGTAATTGTTCAATCATTTTTCTGAATTGTTGTTCTATCGGTGCGGGTAAGGCTTTAATAGTTTCCTTAACATTACTCGAAACTTGATTTAATACATTTGTTAATTTTTCCATGCCGGCTTGTTTTGGTATGCTTTCTCGCAGTAGTTGTTGTTTAGCTTCAAAAACTATTTTTGGCGAACTTTGTTGCAATACACGAAGTACGGCTGGATTATCTTGTTTTTCTACAACGAGCTTTAATTGTTCACCTACAATAAGCGGTTTACTTTGATTAGCATTGGCTTCCACTTGTTGGTTTCCAATTTGTAAAAGAACTGGCCCTGCGGGTTTATGAGAAGTAACGGTTGCATTCAATATCTGACCTATAAACCATTGAGATGAGTTCAGTTGCGTAGCTTTGACTGATAAAGAGGAAGATAGGATTGCTGGTTGAATATCCATACCAGTTTAGCGTCATTTTGGCACGAAACTTGAGATGTATTTTATACAATTTAGAGTATCGGGGAAGTAGCTTGGTAGAACGAAGATTATGGTTTGTAAGGCGAAATGGGCATGTAAAAGGCCCATTTTTGTCTGCGCAAATTACGAGAAATATCCTTCTAGGACGATTACGTCCCGATGATGAACTGAGTCCAGATGAAAAAAAATGGCATCCCGTTGCTAAATATCGAGAACTTTACCCTGATGTAATGCAAGACGATCCAGTAGATCAAGAAAAACTCAACGTTGCAAAAATACAGGTAGATGAACGAGTTTCTGAGCAACGATTACAAAAAGAAAATATGGCAAATGAACGACGCCAAACCAGGGAACGCCGAGGAAATGAATCAGAATTAATGTTAGTCCATAGAGAAAATAGAAGAGAATTAAATCAGGTCTATAAAAATAAACAGAAACGCTCTAAATTACCTACGGTATCAATCATTTTTTCTATAGTAGTCATTATTGTCTTTGGCTTTGTTCTCAATCCGGATAAGAATAATACGGAAGTCGATTGTTCAATGCCGGCAAATGCGGGAGTGAACTGGAGTAACTGTAGTTTCATTAAGTTGAATGTAGAAAATAAAAACCTTGAGTCGTCAATTTTAACAGACGCGAAATTAAATGAATCAAACTTATTGGGTGTTAATCTTTCTGGTTCAGATATGGCCTATGCGGAAATAAGTGCAAGTGACTTGAGTTATGCAAACCTTGAAGGTGCTCGTTTAATTGGTGCAAATTTGAAAAAAACAGATTTACGATATGCTAATTTAAAAGATGCTGATCTATCTTACGCTGATTTGAGTGGCGCTATGTTAGCTGGAGCAAATACAATTAATACGCGCTTTGATAATACGATTTGGACCAATGGTCAATTATGTAAAAAAGGGTCTATAGGAACTTGTCAGTAAATCAATAAGAATAAGTGTTTAGTATGGATTATATTTTGCTCATGAATAATATTCAGCAGTATACCGCCAAGCTTTCTCAGCTGACTCAGACGATTTTATTCCAGCCTTTCTTTTTAGTTCACTAATAAATTGTTTTGCGTCTTTTATTGATTCCCAGACTACTGGCAAAAACGTAGCTTTAGCATTACCTTTAGAAATAATAATTCCATCGATATTAGGGCGTAGTTGATTTATTAAGTGTTGTTCATTATCGAATGGTAATGAAACGGCAGGTGTTAATATTGATAAACTGATTTCAACGTGTTTATATTCTTCAGTGCTAAGTGGTTTAAAACGCGGATCAGAAAATGCCGCAGCATAAGCATATTGAGCAACGGCATTTATTAAAGGCGTGTGTGCTTCGGTTGTGCCTATGCATCCGCGTAATTGTCCGTTTAGTTTTAAAGTAATAAAAACCGCATAATTTTTCTTAAGATGCTCTGAAACGGATTCTATTGAAGGTTGATATGCTTTTTTAGATTCTAGGCCGTGTTCAATACTTTTATGAATAACACCAAAGATAAGTGCTTGGTCTTCTTTGTTAAGTATCCTGTTTTCATATAATGCGTAAGCACCATAACCGACAACACGATCTTTGGTCCCTGCAGTATCGCCTGAATTACACAGTTCTAATGTTTGAATAGACATATTTTTTTCGTTGGCAAGTTTTAATAAGCCACGCATAGGCATACAACCGCATGCTTGTTTTGAGTCTATGTTTTTATAATCAAAGTTCTCTATAAGAGATGTAGTGTTGCTATCTATCTCACAAGCGGTTTCATAATCGAGAAAATGACTAAGATCTGAACTAATAACAATCAAGGTTTCTTCGCCACCCCATAATTCATCAAGAATGGTTGCCACTTGGTCAGGTGCAGCATCACCGACTAGTAAAGGTATGAGCGTAAAGTCATTTAACACTTTTTGTAAGAAAGGTAGATGGACTTCAAGACTGTGTTCCTGCTCATGTGCTGCATCCAGAAAATTTACATAGGGATACTTGCTTTCTAAATCACTTAATACAGTAGTGTCGATAGGAATATTACCCAGTGGCGTAGCAAAGTGTGTGTTTGATGCTAAGGCAATTCCTTGAATATAAACGCGATGCGTCGGACCTAATAAAACAACGCGTGTGATTATATTTTTTATTTTGCCAACATTTGAATAAACACTCGCTGCGGTTTGGCCTGAATAGATATATCCTGCATGTGGCGCAATGATCGCTTTTGGCGGTTCGATATCGGTAGCCTCTATCGCCAGATATTCATCGAGCATGTTATTTAATTGACTGACATCCTTGGGATAAAAGCTACCGGCAACCGCAGTCGGTCTAATTGAAATAGGGCGTTGATTAATAGGTGTAGAGTTCATATATAGTTAATTAATAGTTTCTAACTAAATTATAGAACTAAAATTATTTTATAGACATTTGTTGTTGAAAATATGCAAACAGTTAAAACGAAATACTGGCATAAACTCGATGATGGTCGAGTTCAGTGCGATCTTTGCCCACGAGAATGTAAATTGAAAAATGGCCAATCTGGTCTTTGTTTCGTGCGAGCTTGTGAAGACGATCAAATTGTTTTAACGACTTATGGCCGATCCAGTGGTTTTTGTATCGATCCTATAGAAAAGAAACCGTTAAACCATTATTACCCTGGTACGTCTGTACTTTCTTTTGGTACAGCAGGTTGTAATCTGGCGTGTAAATTTTGCCAAAACTGGGATATCAGTAAATCTCGACAGATGGATACCTTAGCAGATGCTGCTAGTCCTGAGGCATTGGCACAAGCTGCAAAAAAGTTGGGATGTCGGAGTATCGCCTTTACTTATAACGATCCTGTTATTTTCCACGAATATGCGATTGATGTAGCAGATGCTTGTCATGAACTAAATGTAAAAACCGTTGCAGTTTCAGCAGGTTACGTTTTACCCGAGCCAAGAAAAGAATTTTATGAGCATATTGATGCGGTGAATATCGACTTAAAGGCATTTACTGAAGATTTTTATCATCGAATTACCGGCAGTCATCTTGCCAATGTATTGGAGACATTGGCTTACTTGAAGCATGAGACAGATGTTTGGTTTGAAATAACGAATTTAGTTATTCCTGGCGAAAACGATTCTGAAAAAGAAATAAATCAAATGACGGAATGGATCCTTTCAGAATTAGGCCCGGATGTGCCGTTGCATTTTTCAGCATTCCATCCAGATTGGAAAATGCGTGATAAAGCTCGAACCAGCCTAGAAACCTTACAAAAAGCGAGATCCATAGCCATTATGAATGGCTTAAATTATGTTTATACCGGAAATGTACATGATCGAGAGGGCGATACGACTTATTGTCATCAATGTGGAGAAGAATTAATCATTCGGGATTGGTATGAGATTAAGGCTTGGTCAATGAATCAAACTGGAGCATGCCCTAAATGTAATAACGTGTGTGCCGGAGTATTCGACAAAGAGCACGGAAAATGGGGCTCTAAAAGGGTTCCCGTCAAATTAAACGATTCATAGTTAACACTAATTAAATCAAACGCATAAAGTGTCTTGAAAATCATCATCTGGCACTGTACTATTCGCGACCTCTGATGCGGGGTGGAGCAGTCTGGCAGCTCGTCGGGCTCATAACCCGAAGGTCGTAGGTTCAAATCCTACCCCCGCTACCAATTTTTGTGTGGCGAAGTAATCAGATGCGAATAATTAAGGCCCCTGTATTGGGGTCTTTTGCTATGTGGATAAAATTAGTCTTAGCAAGTGGGCCTTGTGGCACTCCTTATATAAACTGACTATAATTATTCTCGAATTTTTGTTTTTTGTAAGTGGGCCTTGAGCCCATTTTTTGTTTTTGGATTATGTATAGACAAAATCAGGTCTTGCTCGATTTATTTGAGAATGAAGTAGCTTCTTTAGGTTATGAACTGCTTGGTATTGAAGTTAACCAGAGTACTCATGGCTCAATATTACGAGTGTATATCGATAAAGAAGGCGGAATAGTCGTTGAAGACTGTGTTGCAGTGAGCCGACAACTATCAGGTGTGCTTGATGTTGAAGACCCGATTAAAGGTAATTACGACTTGGAAGTGTCATCTCCTGGTATGGATAGACCCTTGTTTACAGTAGAACAGTTTAAGAAGGTGTTAGGTGAAACAATTAAATTGAAGTTATATGAGAAATATAACGACAGAAAACGTTTCTCAGGAATTTTAAAAGCAGTTGATGAAGAAGAAGTTGTTATCAATTGTGACAATGAAGAATACAAAGTGCCTTTTAGATTAATAGATCGTGCACGTTTAGTTCCACAGTTTTAATTCATATTAATGAGTAAAGTAAATGAATAAAGAAATATTAATGGTTGTTGATGTTGTTAGTAATGAAAAAGGTGTTGCTAAAGACATTATTTTTGAAGCTATAGAAGCTGCACTTGCGAGTGCAACCAAAAAGCGAAATCGTGAAGACATAGAAGCACGCGTTGCTATTGATCGTGAAACTGGTGATTACAGTACGTTTCGTTGTTGGGAAGTGATTGATGAGGACTTTGCATTAATCGAAGCTCCTACCAGACAGGTTTCTTTATCGGATGCCAAAGAAAAACAATCAGATATAGAAGCTGGACAATTTATTGAAGAGCCAATGGATTCAGTTGAGTTTGGTCGAATTGCAGCACAAGCAGCAAAGCAAGTTATTGTACAAAAAGTGCGTGAAGCTGAGCGTGCGCAAGTATTGGATGCTTATCAAGATCGCGTTGGTGAAATGGTCAGCGGTGTTGTTAAACGTTCGGAACGCAGTGGTATCATTCTTGATCTTGGCAGTAATGCAGAAGCATTTATTCCTCGAGAAGAGTTAATTCCTCGTGAAGCGACTCGCCCTGGTGATCGTATCCGCGCCTACTTAAAAGAAATTAAACCGGAAGTAACTCGCGGGCCACAATTGTATTTAAGTCGAACTGCGCCTGAATTATTGATCGACTTATTTAAAATTGAAGTGCCAGAAATAAACGAAGGTATGATAGATATTATTAACGGTGCAAGAGACCCTGGTGCCAGAGCAAAAATTGCGGTTAAAGCAAATGATCCAAGAATTGATCCTATTGGTGCATGTGTTGGTATGCGTGGGTCCCGAGTTCAAGCTGTTTCTAATGAATTAGGTGGTGAACGCGTCGATATTATTCTTTGGGATGAAAATCCAGCACAGTTTGTTATTAACGCAATGGCGCCTGCCGAAGTGGCATCAATTATGGTTGATGAAGACGAACACACGATGGATGTTGCAGTTGCTGAAGAAAACCTATCTCAAGCGATCGGTCGTGGTGGCCAGAATGTAAAACTCGCTAGTGAATTAACGGGTTGGGAATTGAATGTTATGTCAGTTGAACAAGCTGATGAAAAGAGTGAAGCTGAAGCTGAAACATTACAAACCATGTTTATGGAACAACTTGATGTTGATGAGGAAATGGCACTTATTCTAGTACAAGAAGGTTTTTCAAGTGTTGAAGAAGTTGCTTACGTTCCAGAAAAAGAAATGCAAGCGATTGAAGAATTTGATGATGATTTAGTTAAAGAATTACGTGATCGTGCTAACGATATTATGTTGACGCGCGCAATTGCTAACGAAGAAAAGTTAGGCGATGAAAAGCCAGCTGAAGATTTACTGACAATGGATGGTATGAACAAATCGTTGGCTTATCAATTAGCGGGTAGAGGTGTGATAACTATGGATGATTTGGCTGAGCAATCAGTTGATGAATTAATGGAAATAACTGAGCTTGATAAAGATAGTGCAGGAAAGTTAATTATGACTGCGCGTATACCTTGGTTTGAATCTGAAGAATCAAATGATGAGGATGATGATTAATGCCTGAAGTTACTGTCAGTGAATTTGCCGCCGATGTTGGTGTCGCTGTAGAGCGTATACAAGAACAATTGGTTGAAGCAGGTCTTTCTAAAAAGAAAGCCGATGAGGTTATTTCCGATTCTGAAAAATCTGAATTATTAGCTTTTTTGAGAAAGAAGCACGGTAAAGATGAAGGCGCAAAAAAAATAACTTTACGACGAAAAACGACGAGTGAGCTTAAAGTTAATGTTGCTACTCAGGGTAGAGCGAAACCGCAATCGAAGACAGTTAATGTAGAATTTCGAAAAAAACGCACCTACGCAAAACGTGGCGACCTCGCTGAAACAGCTAAACAGGAAGAAGAAGCTGCTGCAAAATTAGTAGCAGATCAGGAAGCTGCAGAAGCTAAGTTGAAACAGGAAGCTGATGAAGCTGAGGCTGCTAAAATTGCTGCAGAAGCAAAACAACAAGAAGAAGCTGCTGCAAAAGAAGCCGCAGAGGCAGTTGCACAAGTCGTCGTTGAAACGCCTAGTGAGCCCGCAGCAGAAATTAAACCAGTGGTTCCTCCCGTAGTTGAAAAAACGGATTCAAAAAAAGCTCCAGGTAAAGATAAAAAAGAACGTACACGTCATGGTCGACAAGAATTACATGTTGCAACAAAAGGATCTGGGCGACGACGCAATAAGAAGCCAAAGAGACAATCCGTAGTCCATCAGTCTGGAAATCAAGAACATGGTTTTGAAAAACCAACAGCGCCTGTTGTTAAAGAGATTGATGTGCCTGAAAGTATTTCAGTTGCTGATTTAGCGCAACGCATGTCAGTGAAAAGTTCTGAAGTCATCAAAGTTATGATGGGTTTAGGTACGATGGCGACGATCAACCAGATTATTGATCAAGACACGGCTGCTGTTGTTGTTGAAGAAATGGGGCATACCCCAAAATTGAAAAAAGACAATGCGCTTGAAGAAGAGATGATTCAGGCAACACAACAAGATGGCGAGCAAGTTAATCGTGCGCCTGTTGTGACTATTATGGGGCATGTTGACCATGGTAAAACCTCATTATTGGATTTCATTCGTCGAAGTAAAGTAGCTGCTGGCGAAGCCGGCGGTATTACGCAACATATCGGCGCCTATCGTGTTAAAACCGATAACGGTGAAATCACTTTTCTTGATACTCCTGGTCATGAAGCATTTACTGCTATGCGTGCTCGCGGTGCAAAAGTAACTGATATTGTTATTATTGTGGTCGCTGCTGATGATGGTGTTATGCCGCAGACAGAAGAAGCTGTTAAACATGCTAAAGCATCCAATGTACCTATTATTATTGCTGTTAATAAAATCGATAAAGAGAATGCTGATCCTGATCGTGTTAAACAGGAATTGTCAAAATTTGAAGTAATTCCTGAAGACTGGGGCGGTGATACTCAATTTATGAATGTATCTGCGTTGACGGGTGAAGGCGTTGATGCCTTATTAGAAAGTATTTTACTGCAATCAGAAATACTGGAACTAAAAGCCGTTGCGACAGGTGCTGCATCAGGTGCAGTCGTTGAATCTCGATTAGATAAAGGTCGTGGACCTGTTGCGAGTATTCTTGTTCAAAACGGAACACTGAAAAAAGGTGATGTCGTCTTAAGTGGTCATGAGTTTGGACGTGTCAGAGCGATGATTGATGACACGGGTAATGAAGTTGTTACAGCAGGCCCATCAACTCCGGTAGAAATTCTTGGTTTGTCAGGAACTCCTAATGCTGGTGATGAAATGATTGTTGTACCTGATGAAAAGAAAGCTAGGGAAATAGCGTTATTCAGACAAGGTAAATACCGCGAGACGAAGATGGCTCAGCAGCATGCATCGAAACTTGAAAATGTAATGAATCAAATGGCCGAAGGTGAGGTTGCTTCATTAACTTTATTGATTAAAGCGGATGTGCATGGTTCGTCAGAAGCATTAGTTGATGCTTTAACACGTTTGAATACGGATGAAGTCAAAGTCAGTATCGTCAGTAGTGGTGTTGGTGGTATTACTGAATCCGATGTTAATCTTGCTATGGCTTCCAGTGCTGTTGTTATAGGTTTTAATGTCCGTGCTGATGCGAGTGCGCGTAAGTTAATTGATGCTGAAGGTATTGATTTACGTTACTACAGTATTATTTATGATGTTATCGATGATGTTAAGGCTGCTCTAAGTGGCATGCTATCACCTGATATACGTGAAGAAATTACCGGTGTTGCGGAAGTTAAAGAAGTTTTCCGCTCTCCAAAATTTGGCGATATTGCAGGCTGTATGGTGATTACAGGCCGCGTTAATCGAAATAATCCTATTCGCGTGCTACGTGATAATGTTGTTATTTACGAAGGTGAGCTTGAATCATTACGTCGTTTTAAAGATGATGTGAATGAAGTTAAGTCTGGAACTGACTGTGGTATTGGTGTCAAAAATTATGCCGATGTTCAACCCGGTGATCAGATTGAAGTGTTCGAGCGTATTAGTGTTGATCGTACAATCTAATGCCAAAAGAATTCGGGCGTAACCAACGCGTTGCCCAGTTTATAAAAGAAGAACTCTCTGTATTAGTACAACGAGAATTTCCTCTAAATCAACATGGCATGATCACCTTAACGAATGTTGATGTGAGTTCAGATTTAGGAAGCGCCACTATTTATATTACCGTACTAAGCGGTGACTCAAGCAATTCTAATGACGATGAATCCACTTTATCTACATCCACGGATGTAAGAGAAAAATTAGTGGCAGAACTGAATGAGAAGAAAGGACTGTTTCGACAAGAAATATCACACATGCTGACATCAAGAGGTGTGCCTACCCTACGTTTTAAATACGATGAGTCAATTGAACGTGCTCAGCGGCTTACCGATATTATTAATTCTGTTAGTCAGAGTGATGACGAACCATCTGATTAAGTAGCTTTGATTTAGTATTAATGACCAGACAAAGAAAAAAACGCGGTCGAGATATCAGCGGCATCCTCGTATTGGATAAACCAGCAGGAATGAGTTCCAATGGTGCCTTACAGCATATTAAGCGTCTCTTTAATGCAAATAAAGCAGGACATACTGGAAATCTTGATGTTCCTGCGACAGGTTTGTTACCTATTTGTTTGGGTGAAGCAACGAAAGTATCTGCTTATTTATTGGATTCAAACAAAACTTATCGTGCACGATGTAAATTAGGTATTACAACGACAACAGGCGATGCTGCTGGCGAAGTCCTTTCAGAACTGGCAGTTCCTGAAATATCAGAATTAAAATTACAACAGGTATTAAAACAATTCATTGGTGAAATAGAGCAAGTTCCTCCAATGTACTCTGCACTTAAACATAATGGTAAGCGCCTGTATGAATTGGCATATAAGGGTATCGAAGTAGAACGAAAGTCTAGAAATATCACCATTCATAGTATAAAGCTTGATGATTTTGCTGATGATGAATTTGAAATAACGGTGGCTTGCACAAAAGGAACCTATATCAGGACTTTGGCAGAGGACATTGGTCAGAAATTAGGCTGTGGTGCACATATATTAACTTTACGCAGACTTGAAGCTGGTCCATTCAAGGAATCGCAAATGTTCACCCCTGCAAAATTACAAGAAATTGCCGAACAAGGAATAGAGCAACTTGATAAATTGTTGTTGCCTATGGATCTTGCATTGATGGATTTTCCTGAAATCAGCTTATCTGAAGATGTTGCATATTACCTTTGTCAGGGACAGGCAGTTACTGTCTCGGGGCTACCCAAATCGGGTCGATTAAGAATATATAACAAGTCTGACCAATTCCTTGGTTTAGGAGAGGTTTCTGACGATGGTCGCCTTGCTCCTAAGCGATTGATTAATCAGGTAGAATTAGAAAGTTAGAGAACAAGGTAAAATTTCGATGTTTCGCTTGTTACAGTGGAAATGCGCGGGTACAATACGCGCAAATTTGATATAGCATAAGAGTTGCAGGAGTATTTGAATATGGCATTAAGTTGTGAAGATAAGGCGGGGATAGTCAAGGATTATCAGCGCGGCACCAATGATACCGGTTCTCCGGAAGTACAAGTTGCTTTGTTGACGTCTCGCATTACTGATTTATCTGGTCATTTCAAAGAACACGTCAAAGACCATCATTCAAGACAAGGTCTATTAAGAATGGTAAATCAAAGACGTAAATTACTTGATTACCTGAAAGGTGCAGATCTTAATCGCTATCGCGATTTGATCGGTCGTCTCGGTCTACGTAAATAACAACTTTTCGGCATTCATGCCAATAAGAAAACCATATTATAAACCCGCTTTTGCGGGTTTTAATGTTTTATAAAATCATATTATCTTTAAATAACTAATCAACATTATCTGTTAGGGAAAATCCATGAGCGTGGTAACAAAAGAATTTCAATTCGGTAGTCATAAAGTCACTTTAGAAACAGGCAGAATAGCCAGACAAGCAGACGGTGCTGTTATGGTTAGTATGGGGGACACTGTTGTATTGGTCACCTGTGTTGCTAAAAAACAAGCAAGGGAAGGGCAAGATTTCTTTCCATTAACAGTTGATTATCAAGAAAAGAATTATGCTGCAGGTAGAATACCGGGTGGTTTTTTCAAAAGAGAAGGTCGTCCTTCAGAGAAAGAAACCTTAACTTGTCGGTTAATTGATCGACCTATTCGACCTCTTTTTCCAAAAGGGTTTAAAAACGAAGTTCAGATCATTGTGACTGTCATGTCGCTTGACCCAGAGATTAATCCTGATATCCCGGCAATTATCGGTGCTTCGGCAGCAATTAGTCTTACTGGTGCACCTTTTAGTGGGCCTGTAGGTGCTGCTCGTGTTGGTTATATTGATGGACAGTACGTACTCAACCCATCACTTACAGAATTAGAAGACTCTCAACTGGAACTGGTTGTTGCTGGTACCGATACATCAGTACTGATGGTTGAATCTGAAGCAAAGCAGTTATCTGAAGATATTATGTTAGGCGCTGTCATGTTTGGACATGAGAGTTTTCAAGTTGTTATTGAAAACATAAGAGCGATGGCTGAAGAAGCAAATACTAAATCTTGGGATTGGGTTGCTAAAGATAAAGACGAAGCACTCGAAAGCGAAATTCAATCACGTGCAGGAGATCTTGTGCGAGAAGCTTATAGCATTCAAGATAAACTTGAACGTAAAGAACGTTTAAGTGAAATCAAGAAAGAAGTTGTTGAAGGCATGACCGAAGGTGAAGATCCTCAATGGTCGGCTGCTGTCATTGTTGGCGCTATAGAATCACTGGAAAGTCATATTGTTCGTAGCAGTGTACTGTCTGGTGAAAATCGTATTGATGGTCGTGATTCAAAAACGATTCGACCGATTACTGTTGAAACAGGCGTATTACCTCGCACACATGGTTCTGCATTATTTACTCGCGGTGAAACACAGGCGATAGTTGTTGTTACTTTAGGTACACAACGTGATGCACAAATTATTGATGCAATTGAAGGTTCTTTTAAAGATCCATTCATGTTCCATTATAACTTCCCTCCATTTTGCGTGAATGAAACCGGTCGTGTTGGTACGCCAAAACGTCGTGAGATTGGTCATGGACGTTTAGCCAAACGTGGCATTTTAGGTGTCATGCCTAATATGGAAGAATTCCCTTACGCAATCCGTGTTGTTTCTGAAATTACCGAATCAAACGGATCAAGTTCTATGGCTTCAGTTTGTGGTAGTAGTTTGGCTCTAATGGATGCCGGTGTTGAACTAGATGCGCCTGTTGCAGGTATTGCGATGGGCTTGATTAAAGATGACGATAAGTTTGTTGTCCTTTCTGACATCATGGGTGATGAAGATCATTTAGGAGACATGGACTTTAAAGTGGCCGGTTCTGAAAAGGGCATTACTGCTTTGCAAATGGATATCAAAATTGATGGTATCACTAAAGAAATCATGGAAGTTGCACTACATCAAGCACAGGAAGGACGTTTACATATTCTTGGTAAGATGAATGCCGTGCTATCTAATCACAATGAAGAAATGTCTGAATTTGCTCCACGTATTACTACAATCAAAATTCATCCTGACAAAATTCGTGATGTTATCGGTAAAGGTGGTGCAACGATTCGCGCTATTTGTGAAGAAACCGGCGCAACCGTTGATATCGATGATGATGGTACGGTTAAGATTGCTGCTACCGATAAAGCTGCAGGTGATGCAGCGCTGAAACGTGTTGAACAAATTACTGCTGATATCGAAGTAGGTAAAATTTACGAAGGTAAAGTTGCCAAGTTGATGGACTTCGGTGCTTTCGTCAATATTCTTCCTGGTAAAGATGGCTTGGTTCATATTTCACAAATCTGTGAAGAACGCGTTGAGAATGTTAGCGATAAGCTCAGCGAGGGCGATATGGTGCAAGTTAAAGTACTCGAAGTTGATAGACAAGGCCGTGTTCGTCTTAGTATGAAAGCGGTTAATGAGGAAGCGGCAGCTAGCGAATAAGTTTTTTCCTTAAGCAATAAATCAAAAAAGGGCCTTTAGGCCCTTTTTTTATGTCTATGGATAAACTGGTCAAAAAATTGCTCCTCGGCTTTAGCTTCCCTGCGTCGCACTACCTCCTCCATCCCTGGAGTCGTACTTTTTTGCATAGATTCTAAATCGATTTAACCCGATCTGTATTTTAAGACGTTCTTACTAAGAACTAGTCATAAGCTAGCTATTGGGGATACACTTTATGCAATGGATAACGATGTATCAGATGAAAGTCTAATGATGAGCTATGCCTCAGGTGACACTGCGGCGTTTGAGACGTTATATCTGCGACATAAAGGTCCAGTCTATCGTTATGTGCTTAACCTTTGCCGTAATGAAGCTATTGCGGAAGAATTATTTCAGGAAGTCTGGATGAAATTAATTAACTCCAGAGAAAGGTATGAAGTTAAGGCAAAGTTTACAACATATCTTTATAAACTGGCTCATAACCAATTTATTGATCATTATCGAAAGCAAAATGTCAGGATAGTGGTTGACCAATCAGTTGAAGTAGATGAAGTTGAACAGGAGCCATTACAACGAAATAATCCTGAAAAGCAAACGCAAACAAACCAAACTATTAATAAGTTAAGTGAATTACTGCAATCATTGCCAAATGAGCAACAAGAAGTATTCATATTAAGGGAAGAGGCGGGAATGAGTGTTCCTGAGATTGCAGAGACGTTAGGTATTAATCAGGAAGCGGCAAAGAGTCGTCTTCGGTATGCAATAAATAAATTACGCGCAGGCTTGAACGACGAATAAGTTATGACGAATAACAATCAAAATGATAAAGAATTAAATGATTATCTGGATGGCGATTCAGATTTATCAAAAGCTTATCGTGGACAAAATAATGTAGAACCATCTGTGCAACTGGATGAAAAAATATTGTCTGCTGCAAAAAAAGCAGTTAGTAATAACAGGCATGGAGAGAAACCGCGATATCATAAATCACCGTGGACATTACCCGTATCTATAGCTGCGATGATAACTTTGAGTGTTAGTCTGGTAGTCACAATGCAACAGGAAACAGGCCAACCATTAATAAGTGAGCCTGAAGTTGAAATGTTTGATTCCGCAGCCGTAATCGAAGAGTCAGCAATGTCTGTAATGACAAGTAAAGATGATTCATCAGTCACAGGTGAAGTTGAACTAAAGCAAAGTAATGGTAGACGCGTTGATGCTCCAGCGTCAGCAGCATTAGGTGCAGCAGCAGACTTTTATCGTGCAGAAGAAAAAACAGAAACCCCGCAAGCGAGAATGAAAGCATTGCCAGCGAAAAAAATGATGCTAAAGGAAAAAGCGCGTTCAGATTCAGAAATTATAGAAAAAAGACAGTATTCAGATGACAAAATAAAAGTTATTGAAGCAGGGCAAACAGGCTTTGATGAAATTGAACTTGATGCTATGACAATTCAATCGGAAAGCGATGAATTGAAAATAATAAAAAAATTATGGGACGCAGGTGAGTTTGCTGCGGCAAAAGAAGCCTTTAATAAATTTAAAACTGAATATCCTGATATTTCTGAAGAAAGTATAAAGGATTCACTAGGGACTAATGTATACGATGAATTACTTGAATTTTAATTTCAAAAAGCTATTTAAAATTGATGTTTAACTTGCCAATGATTAGCAATTTATTGACTATATTCGTTTAGTTTTGATCTGTATCAATAATAATAATGCAATGATCTTCTATAAATAAATAGATAAATTAAATCTACAGTGAATATTTGATGGTACCTAACAACTTATTCGCTAAGTTTACTATTAACGGAAAAAATTATGACTAAGAAAAAAGCAGTTAAAAAACCAATTAAAAAAGCAGATGCCTATCATGAGGATGACCCAAGACTGAAAGGAGAGAAAGAGGAAAAACTATCGAAAAAGTTTTACGAGAAAGAGTTGTTTCGGCTTCAAGTGGAACTGGTTAAGCTCCAGGAATGGGTGAAGGAGAAAAAGCTTAAAGTTGTAATTGTATTTGAAGGTCGTGATGCCGCCGGTAAAGGGGGGGTAATAAAGCGTATTATGCAACACATGAACCCTCGAATCTGTAATATCGTTGCATTACCTGCACCTACGGAACGAGAAAAAACACAGTGGTACTTTCAACGCTATACTGCGCATTTACCAGCAGCGGGTGAGATCGCACTATTTGACCGGAGCTGGTATAACCGCGCTGGAGTTGAGAGGGTAATGGAGTTCTGTACCGAAGATGAATATCAGGAGTTTTTGCGTTTCTGCCCGGAATTCGAATGCTCGTTGGTGCGCTCCGGGATTATCCTTATCAAGTATTGGTTTTCGGTGAGTAATGTTGAGCAGGAGCAACGTTTTAAGGCTCGTGCTTTGGAAAGACATAAACTCTGGAAACTAAGTCCGATGGATATGGAATCCAGATCACGTTGGATGGATTACTCCAAGTGTAAGGATGATATGTTTTTCAATACAGATATCCCACAGGCACCCTGGTACGTTGTTCCTTCAGATGATAAGAAACGCGCTCGATTGAATTGTATTTCTCATCTGCTGAATGTGATTCCATATAAGGATTTGAAGCCCGTTGTCCCGAAAATTCCTCCGTTAAAGGAAGGAAAAGGTTATAAACGCTCGGCGATGCATACACAAACATTTGTACCGAAAAAATATTAATTAGTTTTGAATAATTCGTAATTAAAAATTGTTTTGGGTTAGCAGTGTCACTTTTTTATTTTGGCTGAACTATAAAAAAAGAGCCATGCGAGTGCATGGCTCTAATACTTAACTTACTGGATAAGGGAATATGTTAAGTCGTTATGCTGCTTTTTGTGACTTATCTTTCAAGTATGTTTCAAGCTCATCTGCGGTACCAATCAGATTTCCACCTATAAAAACTTGAGGTGTTGTTGTTGCTCCAGAGATTGCACGTAATGAACGACTGGTTATACCTTGTCCTAATTCAATTTCTTCGTAAGGCATACCGTGCGCATCTAGTGTTTTTCTTGCTCGTTCACAATGGATACAACCTTTACGAGAAATAATTGATACGAATTCAGGTTTAACAGCATTTTCATTGATGTAGTTTAACATCGTGTCAGCATCGGATACTTCGAATGGGTCGCCTTCAACTTCTGGTTCGATAAACATTTTTTCAACTTTCTTATCTTTAACCAACATTGAATAGCGCCAAGAACGATCACCAAAACCAAGGTCTTTTTTACCTACCAACATTCCCATGCCATCGGTGAACTCACCATTGCCATCAGGAAGTACAGTAATATTATTTGATTCCTGATTTTCCTTCCATGCATTCATCACAAAGGTATCGTTAACTGACAAACAAATTATTTCATCTACGCCATTTTGTTTGAACACAGGTGCTAACTCATTAAATCGTGGTAAATGCGTGCTTGAGCAAGTTGGTGTAAATGCACCTGGTAGCGAAAATACAGCAACTGTTTTACCTGCAAATAATTCATCACTTGTTATGCTTTTCCATTCACCATTTTCAATGACACGAAATGTAACGTCAGGTATGTTTTGACCTTCTCTATTTTCTAACATTGGTTTTTCTCCTAAAAGGCTAGTTTTAAATTTCGGAGAACTTTAGTAGTAGAAGCATATTAATTAAAATTATTTTTTTTTATTAGGTAAATAGAAAAAAACTATCATGAGGTGCTTTAATGCCGAGGATTAATGTAACTGGCTACTTGAAGCACTTTCTCCGTGTTTACCTAATTTCCATTCAGCGCGATCAATGCTTTGCATGAGTAAAGAATAAAACATATAGAGTAGACTATCGTTGAGATTGTAGGTGATTCCTTGACCTGATTCCGATTGAATTATTAATACGAAATTTCCCTGTTCGTCATTTCCTGTTTTTATACCGAAGGCGAGAACGCCATCTTCGCCTAAGGGATGTGTTTTTGTTGTTTCTTCAACATAAGGTTTTTCGAAAGCGCCTTCTTTGAAAAACTTTTTTGTTTCTTTTTGTGAGCTTAATGTTGTTGTGCCACCGCGTTTTTCAATTTCTGTATCGAAAATATTAACGAGTAATTTTGCATATCGACGCGTTAACCAGATTAAATATTCGTCGTTATTCTTAGTTGATGTTCTTAATAATATACGATCTTCCTTGTTAGAATATTGCATATTAATTTGGTGTAGTTGATTAGTTTCAGCCACTTATTACTCTTCCAATACGAAAGTTAATATCTCATCGCCTGTTTTATAGCCATATATCTTATTTCCACCTGCGGCGACGCTAATATATTGTTTCCCATTAATACTATATGTAATAGGCGGTGCATTTACGCCATAATCCGCTTTATATTGCCACAATGCTTTACCAGTATATGCATCAAAGGCATTAAAGTTTTCATTTCCTTCACCTGTGAATACAATATTACCCGCGGTTGTTAATGCGCCTCCAACCATTGGATCATCTATCTTATTTTGCCACGCTATTTCACCTGTACTTGTATTAATTGCGGTGAATGTGCCCCAATCAGGTTCGCCGGTTTTTTGAAAGAATGTATAACTTTCCCAAGGTCTACCAGGTTGTGGATTTAATTGGCGTGAAATAAACAATGAAGGTTGATAAGTTCCTGAGATATAAGCCATATTCGTTTTCGGATTAAAAGCAACCGGTGACCATGATGTTGCCCCAAGTGTTCCAGGAACGATACGTGTACCTTCTTCTGAAGGTAAGGCAAATAAATTTTCTTGTTGTATAAATGGCTCAGATTTACGAATTAATTTTCCGGTTTCACGATCATGAATAAAAAACCAACCAAGTTTGCTCGCTTGACCAATTGCTTTGATTGTTTTGCCGTTATCATCGTAATCAAATAAAACAGGTGGACTTGCGACATCATAGCCCCAACGGTCATGTGGTACTTGTTGGTAATACCAACGTAGCTTTCCTGTTTTTAATTCAAGTGCAACTAAGCTCACTGTATATAAGTTGTCACCGGGGCGAGTAGAACCATCCATTTGCGGAGAAGGGTTGCCTGTACCGATATACATTAGGCCCAATTCAGTATCGATAGCGGGTGTTGTCCAAATTGAACCACCGCCTAACTTCCAGGTGTCTGAATGTTTTTTAAATAGTTCTTTTTCTTTTGCAATATCTCTATTTAGTTTCGGACCGTAATCTAATTGCGTTGTCCATTGTCCTTCCCAACCTTCTTCTGGCACGCTATACCAGCGCCAAAGTTCTTCAGCTGATTCGATATCATATGCCACCATAAAACCACGTAAGCCGTGCCCGCCACCAGAAAAACTACCAACAGATAAAATTTGTTCCCCATCTTTTTCTTGTTCAAGATGTAAGCCGTAACCAGCGCCTGTTATACCAATATAGATAATGCCATCATAAATTTGTGGGGCTAAATTTGCGCTATATCCGGTTTGTCCTGTCTGTGTTGCGCCTTCAAATTCTTTTATATCAATAACAGCATTTATTACTTCTGCTTTACCTGCTGAAGTATCTGTTATGGCTTTATCCCATATAACATTGCCGTTCTTTTTATCGAGTGCAATCAAACGACCATCAATCGTGACTGTGTAAACTTTCCCATTAGCTAATGCTGGGCCACGATTAGCTGGGCCGCAACAAAAGTTATTACTTTTGAGTTGATGCTGGTAACGCCACAACTCTTCGCCTGAAGATGCATCTAGTGCAACAACATCATTGAAGGGAGTTGTAATGTACATTATTCCATCTTCGACAAGTGGATTGGTTTGGAAGGTATTTTTTTTCCCCGTTTTATATTTCCAGGCAAGTTTTAACTTTGCTACATTACTTCGATTAATTTGTTTTAGCGGGCTATATCGCTGATTATTATATTCTCGTCCATATAATGACCAATCAGTATTTACTTTCATTTCGTCTGCCATGGCATAAGTCGGTACCAGAAGAAATAGAATAAAGACAATTTTTTTTCTTAAATACATTGTTTTCTCGGGAGTATGTTTTGTTAAAGTGTAACTGAGAATATAGGTTCATTGAAATAGAGTTATTATATTTATGCAAAGTCGTAGTATTTTTCTTCTGCCTATTGGCGCAGTTTTAATTTCCTGTATTGCTATGCTTTATCCCTCGATATTAGTAGATGGTGGCAAAGCAATTGTGCCTTTATTAGGCCTAATTATGTTTTCGATGGGGCTAACATTAGAAGCATCTGACTTTAAACGAGTATTAAAGCAACCTAAATTAATATTTATTGGTGTAGCTTTACAATATATTGCGATGCCATTGATAGCTTTAATAATAGCAAAAATTTTAAATTTACCTGATCTTTTAACAGCAGGTTTAATCTTGCTTGGTGCTTGCCCTGGAGGAACCGCTTCTAATGTAATCTGTTTTTTAGCTCGTGCAAATGTTGCGCTATCAGTTTCATTAACAGCAATGTCTACTTTGTTAGCAGTAGTCTTAACACCATTGCTGACCTTACTTTATGTAGATAAAAGCATTGATGTGCCTGTACTTAATATGATTAAAAACTTATTTTTAATCGTAGTTTTTCCTGTTTTATCGGGTGTCCTGATCAATACGTACTTTCATCGACGACTTAATAATATTAAGTCATATTTACCACTGATTTCTGTAATATCAATTATCTTTATAATCGGTGTTATTGTTGCTAAAAATCAATCACAGCTATTTGACCTAGGTTTGTTGTTATTTTGTGCAATAGCTTTGCATAATTTATTCGGCCTAATTGCCGGTTATAGTATTCCTAAACTATTGGGTTACGATGAAATGACCTGTAAAACGCTTTCAATCGAGGTTGGCATGCAAAACTCAGGGTTAGCCGTTGTCTTAGCCAATCAATATTTTTCTATTGTGGCAGCATTGCCTGCTGCATTGTTTAGTATTTGGCATAATGTTACAGGTTCAGTTTTAGCTGCTTATTGGTCTAAGGCAGATGATTGAAATAAAGAACATTAAAACTATTTGTTTATTTCTTTCATTACTCTGTGTCGGATGTTCAAAAAATGAAAATTCTTATTTCCCATTAACTAAAGGATATAAGTGGCAATATGATGTTGCATTAACAACGCGGGACGGGTTACAAAAGCAAAAATATATTTTTAATAATCTTGGTAAAGGTGATTTAAATGGTGTCTCTGTCTATATGCGTGAATCGCTAGATGGTTCAGTTTTATATTATTCAATTTCAGATGACGGCATATATTATTTAGGAAATAGAGATAGTCAAAGCATTCATTCAGAGTTCAATGAAGATAAGCAACTTGTTCTTCCTGAAGAATTATCTGTCGGCACAGAATGGGAATATACAACTATAACCAAGTTACTGAAAAAAACAGGACCTCCGCAAAAGACCGAGTTTGAAATATTGGCTGAAGTTCCATTAGAAATAAAAATTGAATCATTAAATGAAACGGTGATTGTGCCTGCAGGGCGTTTCATTAATTGTATGAAAATTTCAATGAGTGGTTTTGCTTTTAAAGATGCGGGAAATTATATTGGATTAACTATGGTGAGTGTTAAACAGATGAATTGGTATGCATCTGGAATTGGATTGGTCAAGATGGAGCGATTAGAAACAACAGAGCGCAAAGCTTTGGACAAAGGTTCATTATTAATTGAATTAGCTAAGTTTGAGTCGGGTTAAATTTACTTTGTAACTCTTAAATCAATAATTCGTTCTTCAGTAACCAAAATATCAAGTGGCATATCGGTTTTCTCTAACGGTAATTTATCAACAATTTGAATTTCAAAAGCAATTCCAATTTTTGTTTTCACTTTATTTCTTGAAAACCAACGATCATAATATCCTCTTCCATAACCGAGTCGCTCTCCCCGTTCTGTAAAACCGAGTCCAGGCGTAATTGCAATATCAAAAGGATCTGATGCTGCTTGACTAGATTTTGGCGTCAAGATACCCATTTCGTCAGGTTCTAAATCTGATAAATTATCTAATGAAACAGCACGCATTTCGGTTTTCCCCATGATTTTGGGTACTGCTAGAGCCAATTTTCGCTCTAAAAAGTCCGATATCAGTGCTTGCGTTTCAACTTCACTTAAATAGGATATGTAGCAAAAAAGGCTTTTTGCTTGAATAAATTCATCTATTTCATGTAAAAATTGATGAATTTGTTGACTCATCTTGGTACGACTGTTTACAGGGAGCTCGGAACGACGCTTTTTTATCTCATCTCTGAGTTGCTTTTTTTGTTCATGTAAACTCATAGGTAATTATTAAAAAGCTATATTATTCAGTAGTATATGTGATTATTCTAAATGTTAAATTATTATCTAATTTGGTGTTTTTGTATATGGTTTTAACAACTATACTTAATCACATTCTACATGGCGTAAAAGTACTGTCTTTACTTTCTTTTTCGACGTTTTTACGTACAATAGCGCCTTTTTTCGAGCGGATACTTTCGTCCGCAGTAATTCAGAATTTTATAGAGGTCATCAGACAGATGGTAACAATTAGATTGTCCCGAACAGGCGCAAAGAGAAACCCTTATTACCACGTTGTGGTTATTGATAGCCGTAAAAAGGATAGTGGCCGTCCACTAGAGCGACTTGGTTTTTTTAATCCATCTGCTACAGGCCAGGAAATTTCACTTAAACTAGAAATGGATCGCATTGATCACTGGGTATCACAAGGTGCGCAGTTATCTGAGCGAGTTTCAAAATTGATTAAAGACAACGCAGCCTCAGCTGCGGCGTAGTTGAAAGTTAATAGTACTCAAGTTATTTTTGATTTAGGCAAAAGAAAGCATTTTTATTAATGCAGGAAGACAAGTCCCAAATTAGAGTAGGTCGAATCGGTGGGGCACATGGTATACGAGGTTGGCTCAAGATTATGTCGTATACCCGACCTAAAGAAAATATTTTTACTTATTCACCTTGGCTGATCTATGTGAATGATGCATGGAAAGAGATTGAGATAGAAGAACATCAGCAACGAGGAGAACGATTGCTGGTGAAAATGTCAGGAATAGAATGTCCTGAAGATGCTCGTAGTTATATGAATTGTGATTTAGCAATTAAATCCGAGCAACTACCGACCTTAAACGAAGGTGAATATTACTGGCATGATTTGATTGGTCTTGAGGTGTTTAATCAAGATGAAATTAATATCGGTAAGATCAGTAAGGTAACAGAAACAGGTGCGAACGATGTACTTGTTATAAGTAAAGATAGTGAGAATAAAAATAACATATTGATTCCATTAGTGATGGAGATATATGTAAAACAAGTTGATTTGATTGCCAGGACAATGCATGTCGATTGGCAGATTGATGAATAATGTATCAGCTTGATGTCATTACACTATTTCCGGAAATGTTTTCTCCGGTCTTAGAAAGTGGTGTTATCGGTAGAGCAGTGACAGATGAACTGCTGCAGTTTAGAAGTTGGAATCCTCGTGATTTTACTGGTGATAAACACCGGACAGTTGATGATAGGCCTTATGGCGGTGGACCAGGTATGGTCATGATGTATGAACCTGTGTGCGCTGCTATTAATAAAGCAAAACAGGCTCAACCTGATACAAAGGTGATTTATTTATCACCACAAGGCAGACGATTAGACCAAAATGGTATTAACGCACTGTCTAAACGAAGTGGAATGATCTTGGTTTCCGGGCGTTATGAAGGTATTGATGAACGTGTTATCGATACTGAGATAGATGAGGAATGGTCAATCGGTGATTATGTCCTTAGTGGCGGTGAACTTGCCGCAATGGTGTTAATAGATAGTGTCTGCCGAACTTTGCCTGGCGTTTTAGGGCATGAAGATTCAGCTATTGAAGATTCATTTGTTGACGGTTTATTGGACTATCCGCATTATACGCGACCTGAACAAGTTGACGGTCATTCGGTACCGGATGTTTTACTGAGCGGTAACCATGAGAATATACGGCGTTGGCGGTTAAAGCAGGCGTTAGGAAAAACCTGGCGAAGTCGGCCAGATTTAATTGAGTCAATTAAGCTCAATGACGAACAGAAGGGATTGTTACAGGAATATATCACTGAAACTGAACAATCTTGAAGAACAACTAATATATAGATATGTGATTGGAGTATTAAAATGGCTAACATTATTGAACAACTAGACGCTGAGCAAATGACTCGTGAAATTCCTGAATTTGCAGCAGGCGATACGATTGTCGTTCAAGTAAAAGTAAAAGAAGGTGACCGTGAGCGTTTACAGGCTTTTGAAGGTGTTGTTATCGCGAAAAAAAATCGTGGAATAAACTCATCTTTTACTGTTCGTAAAATTTCTTCTGGTGAAGGAGTAGAACGTGTATTTCAGACATATAGTCCTATGGTTGCTGAAATTAAGGTGAAACGAAGCGGTGATGTACGTCGTGCAAAATTGTATTACATGCGTGACCTTCGTGGTAAAGCAGCGCGTATTAAAGAAAAAATTAAAGCAAAAAAATAGCTAAACGCACAAAATACTATGTCGAGCTGGTTACTCCAGCTCGGTATATGTAGAATCTGGTTTTTAATCATTAATCACCAGCCATTTGAAATCAAAAAAAAAACAAGATTTCGAAAACCTATATTTAATACCGATTAAATATATGGGTGTTAATTCTTACACAAATCAAACTGCTAATTCAGCTTTTTGTTTATGAATCCCAATACTCAAAATCAAGATGATCTTCTAAATAAATCAAAGCAGCTTGTCGATTCTTTTTTAGATGCGTTATGGATGGAACGTGGTTTAAGCGAAAACACATTGTCAGCTTATCGAAGTGATTTATACAAATTTTCACTGTGGTTAGAACAACAAAAAGTTGAATTAATTAATGTAGAAGCAAATGAAATACTTTCTTATCTTGCTTTAGCAGAAAGTAAATCAGCGAGAACAGTTGCTCGACGCTTATCAAGTTTACGACGTTTATATGAGTATTTGTTGAGAGAAGATTTAATCAAACATAACCCGGTGAGTAATGTTGATGCTCCAAGGCTTGGTCGCTCTTTACCAAAATCATTAACTGAATCAGAAGTTGAAGCGTTGCTCGACGCACCTGATATAGAAGATATGCTTGGTATCCGTGATAGATGCATGTTGGAATTGTTATATGCGACTGGTCTACGTGTTTCAGAACTTGTCAGTTTGACAGTTCAACAAGTTAATTTAAGACAAGGTGTTGTTCGAGTTACAGGGAAGGGCAACAAAGAACGTCTCGTACCTTTAGGTGAAGAGGCTTCACTATGGATAGAAAAATATTTGTCATCATCACGAAATGAAATACTCAATAATAAAATGTCGGATGCATTATTTCCAAGTAAACGTAGCAAGGCAATGACGCGTCAAACATTTTGGTACATGATTAAACGTTATGCTGTTGTAGCAGGAATTAATAAAACATTGTCTCCGCACGTTCTTCGACATGCGTTTGCTACACATTTAATTAATCATGGTGCTGATTTAAGAGTAGTTCAAATGTTATTGGGACATAGTGATATATCAACGACACAAATTTATACCCATGTTGCCAGAGAACGATTAAAGGATTTACATGGCGAGCATCACCCAAGAGGCTGAGTGATTTTTAAGTCTGGTCTTGAGGTAATACTGAATAAACTTCTTCTAGCGTTGTAAGTCCATCGGCTATTTTTTGTGCACCACCTATTTTTAAGGGACGCATGCCGGTTTTTAAAGCAATTTTACGTAAAGTATCGATGTCTGTATGTGATGTAATATTTTCTCGTAGTGTATTGTTCATGGTTAATATTTCATAAATACCTGCACGACCCATATAACCAGTATGTCTGCATTCGTCACAACCAACGGGTTTGCATATCTTAGGAGGCATTTTTAATTTATTTGGTTTGGCAAATTCTTCCCAACTTTGTTTGTCTGTTGCAACAAGTTCTTTGCAATGAACACATAAAGTTCTTAATAAGCGTTGTGCGACGATGCCTTGCAAAGTCGCTTTTAGTAAAAAGGGCTGCATACCAAGGTCAATTAAACGAGTTATGGCAGAAGGCGCATCATTGGTATGCAAACTGGATAAAACAAGGTGCCCGGTAAGTGCTGCTTGAATGGCAATGTCAGCTGTTTCCTGATCACGAATTTCCCCAATCATTATGATGTCAGGGTCTTGCCTAAGCAGTGTTCTTACACCGGATGCAAAATCAACATCAATCGCTTTTTGAACCTGCATTTGATTAAACTGAGGATCAACCATTTCAATCGGGTCTTCAATTGTGCAAATATTGATTTCGGGTCGGGCAATCTGATTGAGAGCTGAATATAAGGTGGTTGTTTTTCCTGAACCTGTCGGACCAGTGATGAGGACAATGCCGTGTGGATTATTCAGCATTTCATTCAACTGCACTTGATCATGTTGAGTAAAGCCAAGTTGTTTGTAGCTTTTAACCAGCATTTCCGGATCAAAAATACGCATGACCAACTTTTCACCGAAAGTTGTCGGCATGGTAGACAATCGCATTTCAACTTCTTTTCCTGATGGTGTAATTGTTTTAACTCTGCCATCTTGTGGTCGACGTCGGTCAGTGACATCCATGCGACCCAGGGATTTTAAGCGACTGGTAATGGCTCCCATCAAGGTTACTGGAAGTTCGTGAACAATATGTAAAACACTGTCGATCCTGAAACGGATACGTCCTTTTTCTCTTCGTGGTTCGAGATGGATATCGCTGGCGCGTTGTTCAAAAGCAAACTGCAATAACCAGTCAACAATGCTGACAATATGTTGGTCGTTTGCATCGGGTTCTCCTGCTTTTCCCATTTGAACCAGTTGTTCAAAATTTTGAATTAGTGCAATCGGCTCATCTTTCTTTTCATTGGTAGCACCGATAATCGACTTACTAATGCCATAAAACTCCACCAGATAGCGTTCTAGATCTCTGGGGTTAATGATGACGCGTTTGATTTTTCTATCAGCAATATGCTCTAGTTCTTTTTCCCATGAGGTAATAAACGGTTCACAGGTCGCAATAGTGAGTTCTGTTTCATTTACCTCTATAGGTAATATTTTTAATTTTGAGGCGTAGGCTTGAGAAACGACAGAGGTAATTTTTTGCACATCAATTTTTAAAGGATCAATGCGCAAATAAGGTTGGTCTATTTTATCGGCAAACCATTTTGTTAATGTTTCTAAACTTAGTGGGTAGCTAGGTTTTGTTGAAGATTGCCAACCTTGTTCGGCTACAGATATTAGCGGGTGAATTTGAATTTTTGTTTGGTCAGCACATATATTCGCTAGTTGGACGCGCTGCTGTGCTTTAATCAGTCCATCTTTTTCAAGCAGATCAAGTATATAGGCAAGCTCAAGCTTGGTTTCTAGGCTCTGTTTTTTTACTGTGTTATTCATCAAAAATTCGTTTTCTATGTATTAAATAGATTGATACTGACTTTATCATGGAAAAAACGGCACATCGAATGGTAATCATTGAAAATAGTTTTAATGTAAGGGAACAGACAGTCTGTATAATGGTCTGATTCTTATTGAATTTGGCAATACTTAAAAATAGTGAAGAATTGTCTGACGGTATTATAACTTACTGGAGTTAACATGAAGTTTAGCGCGATTTTTTTATTTGGATTATTTCTATCATCTAATGTTTTTGCTGATGATTCCTTAAAAGAAGAATTAAACACGGCAATCTCTCGATTTTTGCCGGATGTTAAGGTTGATAGCATTCAGCCCACACCTATTGAAGGACTTTATCAAGTTATGATAGGCCCAGATGTTATTTATATGACTCGTGATGGATCTTATGTCATCAAAGGTGAAATACTCGACATCAAGGAGAGAAGAAATTTAACAGAAGATGTTCGTGCTGGAACACGAGTTAATTTACTCAAAGCTATAAACGAAGATGAATACATCGAATTCGCAGGTGAGAATGCAAATAATTTTATTTATGTTTTTACAGATATTGATTGTGGTTATTGCAGAAAACTTCATCGTGACGTACCTGAATTAAATGCAAGAGGTATAAGCGTGCGTTATCTTGCCTATCCTCGTGCGGGTGTGGAATCTGCAGCAGGGAAGGAAATGAGTCAGGTCTGGTGTGCGGAAGATCGTCAACATGCATTAACAGCAGCTAAGAACAGAGAGTCGTTTGAAGGAAAAACTTGTGATGACCCGGTTGCAGAACAATATGTTCTTGGTCAGAAACTTGGTGTACGAGGTACACCATCAATTTATCTAGCGAATGGAAGGAATCTCCCCGGCTATTTACCACCAGATGAAATTGAGAAACAACTTAAGCTTAAGTAACGTATTTAGCTATTATCCAGACGTATTATCTAGGCCTAGTCCTTTTAGTGATTTAATAATCGCAGTTGATAAACGATCATCTTTTTCGGTGCTTGTTACTTTGATGGGTAGAAAATTCAAATCATAAGCACACCATAAAAAAGTTTCCTGCTTTTTATTTTTTTTATGAAGCGCGAGTTTGATTGTTTTAAATTCACCAAGTGGCGTTTTTAGCGTTTCGTCGGCAATACGTTCGAATACATATTGTTTTATTTTCCCACCATCAGCAATAGCATAGCTTTCAGGTATCTGTCCTGACATAAGATCAGACATAATAGTTAATTGATAAAGTAATTTATCCTGAATGCCTTTTTGGATTTGCATATGCCAAGTTGAGTCGTTAACACGATTAGTGATCTGATTCTTATTCCAGTTAAAATTGATCTCTGCGTCTCTTTCTTTTTTACCTTTAGTATGGTGATAGGTGTAATTCAGAGGCGTGAAATAAGAATCAATCAAATCCCATGTGCTCACTTCAAGTATGTGTACTTTTTTTAATAAGGCAATGAAGCCGGTGGTTTTGCTTTCAGAACTAAAGCTGTATGTGCCATTTTCAAGTTGGAAAAAGCGTCTTTCCATCAATCCAACTTGAGTATCATTACTGTATAAAGTGTAGTTGGCTTCAAAAAAACCAGGCATTTCTTCGTCCGCAAAGCATAATTGCGTACTTATTAGTGCATAAAGTAAAAATAGATGCGTTTTAACCAACATATTGAATACTATGACAATTATCGTGTGTTAAAATTCCTTGAATTGACCTAAATAATAACTAGTAAATTGTAATGCAAGAAATCGTTTTTAAGCCAATTGAATCAGCAAAAGTTTTAGTCGTTGGCGATATTATACTTGATCAATATATATATGGTGAAACGAATAGAATTTCACCTGAAGCACCGGTACCTGTGGTACGTGTCAAAGAGACTGAGGAGCGTCCTGGTGGAGCAGCAAATGTTGCTGTTAATATTTCATCACTTGGGGTCGCTGTCCAACTATTGGGGGTCACGGGAAATGATGAATCCTCTTCAAGGTTATCAAAAATTCTTAGTGATAAAGGAGTGGAATGCCATTTCGTGCATCAAGAGGGATTCCCGACCATAACTAAACAACGGGTATTAAGTCAGCATCAGCAGTTAATTCGTCTCGATTATGAAAATGAATCAAATAATATTGATACACAGACTCTTTTAGAAAAATATATAGATTTAATTGATTCTGTAAATGTCATTATCCTTTCAGACTATGCCAAAGGAAGTCTTGATAGAGTCCAAACGCTAATAAAATATGCAAACGAAAAAAATGTCACCGTATTAGTTGATCCTAAATCAAATAACTTTAGTTGTTATAGCGAAGCAAGTGTAATTACGCCAAATTTAAAAGAATTTGAAGCTGTTGTAGGTGAATGTTTATCAAATGATGACTTGATAGAGAAGGGAACTGAGCTTTGTAAAAATTTACAACTAAAAGCATTATTGGTGACACGTGGTGAAAAAGGAATGACCTTGCTGCAAGAAAATCAACAACCTTTTCACCTTAAGGCTGAAACACATGAAGTTTATGATGTTACTGGTGCGGGTGATACTGTGATTGCCGTATTAGGCGCTGCATTAGCATGTGATCTTGAATTACAACAAGCAACAACGTTGGCTAATACAGCAGCTGGTTTGGTAGTAGAAAAACTGGGGTCAGCGACTGTTACAACAGATGAACTAAATGGAGCTAACAGTAATAAGTATCAATCATCAATATCGATGAATGGCAATTCGCTATTAGAAGTAATTAATCAGGCTAAACGAAATGGCGAGCAAATCGTTATGACGAATGGATGCTTTGATATTTTGCATACAGGCCATATTAATTATTTAATAAAAGCAAAAACACTCGGCGATCGTTTAATCATTGCTGTTAATGATGATGATTCAGTAAAACGATTAAAAGGTAATTCAAGGCCAATAAATTCTGTCGATAGCAGAATGACTGTTTTAGCTGCGCTAGCTTGCGTCGACTGGGTTGTACCTTTTAGTGAAGATACACCAGAGCAGCTGATTACTTTATTTGAACCTGATATTTTGGTTAAAGGTGGTGACTATACTGAAGAACAAATTGCAGGAGCTAATAGTGTTAGAAAAACAGGTGGTGATGTTGTTATTTTACCATTTGAAGACGGTTGCTCAACGTCATTGATATTAGAAAAAATAAAAGGAAATACATAGAGGTTAATATGATTGTTGTTACTGGAGGTGCCGGTTTTATAGGAAGTCAGATCGTAGCCGGTTTAAATAGACTTGGCAGAGAAGATATTATTGTTGTTGATGATCTAACTGATGGTAAAAAATATAAAAATCTAGTTGTAAATAAAATTGCTGATTATATAGATAAAGTAGAGTTCAGGAGATTAATTTCTGAACGTAATAATCTTTGCGATCAGATTGAATTTATCTTTCATCAAGGTGCTTGCTCTACAACGACAGAGTGGGATGGGCAATACATGATGGATAATAATTACACCTATTCAAAAGAATTACTTCACTTTTGCATTGAACGTAGCATTCCCTTTGTTTATGCCTCAAGTGCAGCAGTCTATGGTCTCAACAGCAAATTTTCAGAAGAGCCTGCTAATGAACAACCTGTTAATGTTTACGGTTATTCAAAATTATTGTTTGATAATTATGTGAGAAGATTAAGTGCCGACATAAATTCTCAAGTTGTTGGCTTACGTTACTTTAATGTGTATGGCCCAAGAGAGTCACATAAAGCAGGAATGGCAAGTGTTATATTTCATTTTAATAATCAGATAAAAGAGACAGGTGAATTAAATTTGTTTGAAGGTAGCGATGGTTATGCCGACGGAGAACAATTACGAGACTTTGTGTTCATTGATGATGTAGTGAATATTAATTTGTGGATGATGGAACATCCAATAGCATCAGGTGTCTTCAATGTTGGTACAGGTAAAGCAAATAGTTTTAATGATGTCGCAAATAATGTTGTCGAATGGCATGGAAAAGGAAGAGTTAAGTATATTGAGTTTCCTGATAAATTGAGGGGCAGTTATCAAAGTTTCACAGAAGCAAATCTTACTGATTTACGTTCTGTTGGATGTGACTATGAATTTACTTCTCTGAACTATGGCGTTAACGCTTATTTGAATGCGCTTAATTCAGAATAATTTTTAACTTAAAGTTTGAAAAACAATTGCGATTTATTTATACGCTTGTAATTTACCTGCTTATCCCTTTTGTTCTGTTAAGACTTTTTTTTCTAGGGCTAAAAATCCCTGCGTACAGAACACGCTGGCAAGAAAGATTCGGTTTTTTTTCCTGGGAAAATAAAGATAAGCCGGTTCTTTGGGTGCATGCTGTCTCAGTAGGTGAAGTTAATGCTGCAACTCCAATAATTAATTTTTTTCTTGAACAATATTCTCAATATCAAATTCTTGTTACAACGGTAACTCCTACAGGGGCATACACGATTGAACAAAACTATGGCAATGATGTTGCTCATTTATATTTGCCCTACGATTTGCCTTTTTCAATAAAGAAATTTATTAATACGATAAATCCATCGATATTAATAACAATGGAAACAGAAATTTGGCCGAATCTTTATAATGTTTGTGAGTTTTCTAATATTCCAATCTTAATCGTTAATGCGCGATTGAGCGAAAAGTCATCTAAAGGTTATCGTTTGGTGTCGGGATTAATGAAGCAAACATTAATGAAAGTAAATATGATCGCGGCGCAAACTAAAAAGGATGCAGAAAGATTTATTTCATTTGGTGCTGATAAAGATAAAGTTTTTGTGACTGGTAATTTAAAATTTGATATCACTGTGCCGCATAGTATCACCGAGGAAGCTGAGTCATTAAAACGTTATTTTTCTGTAAACAGGCCTATTTGGATTGCTGCGAGTACTCAGGAAGGTGAAGAAGAGATAATTATAAAAGCACATAAAAAAATATTAATAGAATATCCCGATGCAATATTAATTCTTGCTCCTCGTCACCCTGAAAGAGTTAATAAGGTAGCTATATTATGTGAATCAGCTGATATCAAATATGTTAAACGAACAGAACAGCGTAGTTTTTCTAAAGGATCAAGTGCATATATCCTAGATACTTTAGGAGAATTACAGCTACACTATGCTGCATCGCAGATTGCATTTGTCGGTGGAAGCCTTGTCAAGACAGGCGGACAGAATATGATGGAGCCAGCAAGTTTAGGTTTGCCCGTTATTTCTGGCATACATACATATAATTTTAGAGAAATAACAGAGTTGCTCTTCGAACAAGGAGCGCTAATTTCTGTTTCTAATGAGCAAGAGTTGGCTAATGAAGTTTGCAAGTTATTGAGTGATGCTAACCTAAGGCATAACATTGGTGAAAAAGCCCAACAGGTGATTGAAAAAAACAAAGGCAATATCGATAGATTAATAGAAATAGTAGAGCCGTATTTATCGGCTAATGAAACTTATTAATATGAAGTTATCTAAACGTATAACTTCAGACTAAACCGACATCGATTTTTGCGATTTATACAAAATTTTAGGAGATTTAATGATGAAAAAGCTATTTATTGGTATTACTGTATTTTTGTTAAGCACCAGTTCTGTATTAGCAAATGAATATTCAACAGATGAAACTGTCCATTTTGCACTGAGTTGTATGGACAAATTAGGCGGACAAACTGATGAAAATTTTTACACATGCACGTGCCGATATGATGCCATTAGAGCGGCGATGACATTTAGTGATTATGAAGAAGGTATTACCTTTGAACGAAACAAACCTATGCCTGGTGAAAAAGGCGGATCCTTCAGAGATAATCAAAGAGGCAAACGTTTTTATGAAGAGTTAATTAAAGTTAGAGAAGCCGCTGATGCAAGTTGTATTGTGGTTAAGCATGTTAAATTAATAAAACCAACCGTCGTTGATGATCAAAGAAGTAAGAATACAGAAGAGTAAGCATTAAATGCTATTGGATTACAGTGAGGTTTTTACCTCACTGTAGTTTTTAAATTAAGACGCCTTCACTTCATGAGTCGAACTAAAGGCATTCTTCTTGGTATCAGTGCCTTTCACCGTTATTACCCCTTCTTCCATAGGGACAAAGTAAAAACGTAAGGCCGGATCCATACTTACTGAAAAAGTTAACAAGGCTTTAACAACGGGCTTACCATTGTAGTCAACTTCGAAGGTATCCATAAAAAATGCCGGTGGAATTACTCTTGAGCCAATCCTTAACGGTGCCATACCGGTGATATTCGGATGACGTACTTTGACTTGCATTAGATTGGGTTCACCGAAAGCCACATCACCCACCACTTTCATTTTCATTTTACCCAACAGTTTTCTGGAGTCTTCCATACTGGCCGGGGGTGGCGCAGAGCAAGCACCTTTAGCGCGGACAAAGCTCTTGGTCATATACAGTTCACCGGTATTCAATTCAGCAACCGTGCGTACAAAGCTAAAGGTATCGACACGAATACGCATCGCCAAGTCGGCTTTACCGCTATCCGGGGTGAATTCAAACATGCCGACAAGCGGCATCGGGTTCATATCCACAAAGATATGCATTTTCTTAATATAGCGTTCTTTGGTTTGCGGGATTTTAGTATGAACCGAGATGGGCACAATCGACGCATCTTCGGCCGTATAAGGGGCTTTTATTTCAAGAATATTCTGCTCAGTACCTTCG
>JAJFKK010000031.1 GCA_021773245.1 Gammaproteobacteria bacterium
GCATGTGTTATAATGTACGAAAATCACGGCGGACTTTATCTATCCGCCTAATTATTGTCAATCCGATGAAATTCGATGTCAAAGAAAACAAAAGAGAAATCAAAGAATAAACCAAAATCAGACTCCTCTTCACAGAGGAAATTCGATTTGCCTGAACGTGATGCAATTATGTCGGTTTTGCGTGAAGCAGGGCGTCCGCTTGCCCGTAAGCAATTAGCAGAAGCGTTTAAAATTCGTGATCCGGAAATTCGTCGTGCTTTAGGTCGACGACTCAAAGCAATGGAACGTGATGGCCAATTAATTCGTAATCGTCGTGGTAGTTATGGATTAATTGAAAAAATGGATTTGATTAAAGGGCGCGTTATTGGTCATCCAGATGGTTATGGTTTTGTCGTGCCAGATGAAGGCGGTAAAGATTTGTTTTTATCTGCGCGTCAAATGCGAACCATATTAAATGGCGATCGTGTACTGGTTCGTCAGGTTAGTGTTGATAAAAGAGGCAAGCGAGAAGGTTCGCTTGTTGAAATTTTAGAAAGAACCAATCATCAATTGGTCGGGCGCTATTTTGAAGACAAAGGTGTTGCCTATGTGGTCGCTGATAATAAACGTATTAATCAAGATTTCTTAATTTCTCCGAAAGATAAGAATAATGCCGAGCACGGACAGTTTGTTGTTATGGAAATCATTCATCAACCTGAAAAACATCGCCAAGCTATTGGCAAAGTTCTAAATGTTATCGGTGATGGTCTTGATGGCAGTATGGCGGTCGATATCGCTATTCGTAGTTATGAATTACCGTTTGAATGGCCTGATGCGCTAGAAAAAGAAATTAAAGGTTTAACAAACGAAATCGTATTAGATGATATCGAGAATAGAAAAGACATTCGTGATATTCCGTTAGTCACTATTGATGGTGCTGATGCACGAGATTTTGATGATGCGGTTTATTGTGAGCCGGAAGGTAATGGTTGGCGTTTATTAGTAGCCATCGCTGATGTCTCTCATTATGTGAAAAATAAAACAGCTTTAGATGGCGAGGCACGGACAAGAGGGACTTCTGTTTATTTTCCCGATCGTGTTATCCCTATGTTACCTGAAATACTATCGAACGGGTTATGTTCACTTAAACCCGAAGTTGATCGTTATAGTCTGGTTTGTGAATTAAATATTGATGCGAAAGGTAAAGTTAAACGAACTTCTTTTTTTAAAGGGCTTATTCGTTCAGCTGGGCGATTAACTTACGATGAAATGCAATCGATCTCTGTCGATAAAGATGATGCTGCTAGAAAAAAACGCGGTGAATTAGTAACGCATTTAGATCATTTGTTTCAACTTTATCAACTGTTACATGCGGAACGAAAAAAAGCAGGTTTGATTGACTTTTCTTCTATGGAAGCGCGTTTTGAATTTAATGATGAAGGCAATATTGAAGCTATACATCAAGTAGAAAGAAATGAAGCACATCGTTTAATTGAAGAAATGATGTTAGCGGCGAATGTTGCTGCTGGTGAATTTTTACAAAAGCATGAAATACATGGGTTATATCGCATTCATGAAACACCAAAGATTGAGAAACTTGAGAATGTACGTTCATTACTATCTCAACTTGGTTTGTCATTGGGCGGTGGTGAAGAACCAACATCAAAAGATTACGCGGTATTAATGAAAGTAATTAGGACGCGTGAAGATGCTCCTATGCTAGAAACAATTTTGTTACGTAGCATGCCTTTAGCAGCCTATAGCATGGTAAATGAAGGACATTTTGGTTTGGGCTTTCCAACATATGCACATTTCACCTCACCAATAAGACGTTACCCTGATTTAATGGTACATCGTGCGATTGAACATATTATTACAGGTAATACTTCAGAAACGTTTGAATTCTCTCAACAAGCTGTACTTGAATTAGCTGAACATTGTTCTATGACAGAACGTCGTGCTGAAGAAGCATCACGTGACGCAGTACAACGTCTTAAGTGTGCATATATGAAAGATAAAGTCGGAGAGACATTTGAAGGCATGGTGAGTTCGGTAACAGCATTTGGTTTATTTGTCGTATTAGATGATATATTTATTGAAGGCTTGATCCATATTAGTAACTTGCCTGTTGACTATTATCATCATGATGAAATTACCCATACTTTACGTGGCGAACGTGGTGGTAAAGTATTTAAATTGGGTCAACGATTGAAAGTACTCTTAACGAGAGTTGATCTTGATGAACGTAAAATAGATTTTGAACTACAAGAATAATAATTAGGTTTTTTAATGGGTAAACGAACAGAACAAATATTTGGCATACATGCCGTTAATCAAATCTTGGAAATATCACCGGATAGAATTCTTAATGTATGGATTCAAGAAGCAATTAATTCTGAATCGGTGCGTACTATTCAAGATGATATGAATAAGTTGGGTTTATCCGTTCAATCGGTGCCAAGAGCATCGATGAGTCGAATGGTAAAGAACCAGAATCATCAAGGCGTTATTATTGAAGTCAAACCAGCCAAGAAAAAAACAGATCAGGATCTTGATGGAATTTTAGAATTGAATAAGGAGAATAATCCCTTATATTTAATTCTTGATTCGGTACAAGATCCGCATAATTTAGGCGCTTGTATTCGTACTGCTGACGCTACAGCCGTTACCGCTATTATTATTCCAAAAGATCGTTCAGCCAGTGTTAATGAAACTGTCCGAAAAGTGGCTAGTGGTGCAGTTGAAAATGTCACCGTAATTTCTGTTGTGAATCTGGTACGTGCGATTAAGAAGATAAAGGAGTCTGGAGCTTGGGTTATCGGAGCCGATGGTGAGGCCGAACAGTCTATTTATGATATGAACCTGAAAGTTCCAACCGCCATTATTATGGGTGGCGAAGGTAAGGGGATGAGAGAGTCAGTAATGAAAGAGTGTGATTATGTCGCCTCATTGCCAATACTCGGACAGATAGAAAGCCTGAATGTATCTGTCGCGACGGGTGTTATTTTGTATGAAGTTGTCCGCCAAAGGCAGACTAAATAACTGTTTTTTAGTAAAATTCGTCTTAAATTGAAAATTCGAAAGCTTTTATCACTATTTTTACCATTTTAGCCTGAAGACGCATTGCAGTCATCATTTCAATCCTTTAGAATCGCGCCACTTTATCCTTGCCTCACTCTGAAATATGAGGAGGCTTTAATCCTAGAGGAATACTAATGCGACACTACGAAATTGTGTTTCTGGTTCATCCTGACCAGAGCGAACAAGTCCCTGCGATGATCGATCGCTATAAAGAGATGGTTACCGGTAGCGAAGGTAAAATCCATCGTCTCGAAGACTGGGGCCGCCGACTTTTGGCATACCCAATCAACAAAATTCATAAAGCACATTATGTTCTGATGAACATTGAGTGTAATTCTGATTCTTTAAAAGAATTAACCGAAGCATTTCGATATAACGACGCTGTTATTCGTAATCTGGTTGTTAAAAAAGATGAAGCAGTTACAGGTGATTCTCCATTGATAAAAATCAAGGAAGAAGAAGCTAAGTCAGCTCCAGCACCAAGAGCTGAAGCAGCTAAGCCAGCACCAACTGCTGAAGAAGCCAAGCCAGTTGAAGCTGCTGAAGAAGCTAAACCAGCAGAAGCTGCTGCCGAAGAACCTGTTCAGGAAGCAGCGGATGAAAAATCATCTGAAGCTCCTGCAACTGAAGAATAAGAGGGGATTATAAAATGGCTCGTTATTTCAAACGTAAACGTTTTTGTCGTTTTACCGCAGATGGTGTTATTGAAATTGATTACAAAGATATCAATACATTAAAGAATTATGTTTCTGAATCAGGAAAAATTGTTCCTAGCCGTATTTCAGGAACCAATGCCCGTTATCAACGTCAGTTATCAACTGCAATCAAGCGAGCACGCTTTCTTGCACTGATACCTTACTGTGACGCGCATTAATCGGTAAGAAAGCAAAGTTCATCTTTGTAGATGAGCTTAAGAAGGTACAGAAGCTGAGTGATTAGCGCATTCTGTAAAATACTGAATGATCGGTAACTATATCCTGAGTGGCAGGTTACAAGCCATCGTTGCAACATCGTTTAGTGCGCTTGTTTCGATGTTGATGTTACCGTTTGCGTATTTAATTAGCGGTTCAGTAGTAGCCTTAGTTACCCTTAGAAAGGGTCCTGCAGTAGGTTTGCAAACGCTAATAGCAAGCTTATTGGTTTTAAATATATTTTTTGTGGTTGCAAACTTGCCGCCACAAATTAGTACAGCTTTTGCGTTGATAATTTGGTTACCTGTTTGGTTGGCATCGACATCATTACGCTTAAGTGAACAACAAGGTGCTTTAATTTGCACAGTTGGATTATTAGTTGTTTCACTGATAGTTGCGGTTTACGTGATTATTGGTGATGTTAGTGTGTGGTGGCAACAATTATTAATTCCGATGATTGAAGAAGCTGCACCGCCTGAATTATTTGAGCAATATAGAAATATATTGAGCACAGGTGCTAGCAATATAAATGCAGCAGCAGCGATAGCATTGATGTTGAATATTATCGTGGCAGTATTTTGCGCAAGATGGTGGCAATCCCGATTATATAATCTGGGTGGGTTTCAGAAGGAATTTTACGCACTGCGTTTACCACCAATAATATTGCCTATAGGCGGTATTATTATATTACTGCTCCTCGTGCTTGATGAGCGATGGCAGAACATGCTTGAGGATATAACGGTGATTTTGATGCTGATGTATTTAATGCAGGGAATCTCATCAGTACATCGGAATGTTGATAAATTTAAACTATCAACGGCGTGGCTAGTAGCAATGTATAGCCTGTTGGTATTGATGCCATTGATGGGACGAGTTATTGCCTGTCTGGGAATAATGGACGTTTATATTGAATGGCGTAGGAAAAAAAACGGCTCCGAAAATGAATCATGAGACGAGCCAGTAAAGAATCTGTTATTATAAAATTGTAATGAATTGAGGTAGTCTGATGGAAATTATCTTGCTTGAAAAAGTGCACAAACTCGGAGCTTTGGGTGACCGAGTCAATGTTAAGCCTGGTTTTGGTAGAAATTATCTAATCCCTAGTGGAAAAGCTGTTTCTGCAACAGCTGATAATATTGCTAAGTTTGATGCTCGCAGAGCAGAGCTCGAAAAACAGCAACAAGAAGCTGCTACTGTAGCAGCAGCCCGCGCTGAAAAGCTAAATGGTGTTAATGTTTCTATTGCCCGTAAAGCAGGTGAAGAAGGTAAGTTGTTTGGTTCAGTAGGAACAGCAGATATTGCCGAAGCTGTCACCGCGACAGGCGTTGAGCTAACTAAACAAGAAATAAGACTTCCTGAAGGACCAATTCGTAGTGTTGGTGAGATTGAACTAGTGGTTCAACTTCATGCTGATGTCGCTGCGACAATTAAGGTAAATGTTGTTGCTGAAGAAGAAGAGTCTTAATCCTTCAAAATACCGGTAACAGCGTTAAAATTTAGTCTTCTAGATAACCTGCCTATAATAAGGGCAGGATATCTATTTTGGGTTGAATCTCAACTCAGGGGAATTTGATGCAGGAACCGATACACACCTCTTTCTCTCATGATGCTGAAACTGCAGCATTAAAAATACCTCCTCATTCTATTGAAGCCGAACAGGCTGTGCTTGGCGGTGCCTTTCTAGATAAAGAAGCCTGGGATAAAGTCGTCGAACGAGTTCGTCAAGAAGACTTCTATCGAAAAGACCATCGCACTATCTTCCGCGCAATTAGCGAGCTAAGCGAAGAAGGGCAACCATACGATATTGTTACTGTTGCTGAGTGGTTGGAAAATCACCAATTACTAGATGAAGCAGGTGGTATGCGCAATCTTGCCGCACTAGCTGAAAATACACCCAGTGCAAGTAATATCAGTGCCTATGCTGATATTGTCCGAAAACGTTCTATTCTAAGACAGTTAATTTCTGCAACGACAGATATCAATGACACCGTTTTTAACCCACAAGGTAGAAGTAGTGAACAAATTCTTGAGTTTGCAGAGCAAACTGTATTTGAAATTGCTGAAAGAGAAAATCAAGGCAGAAAAAGTTATGTTGATATTAAGGAATATTTAAAAGGTGCGTTAGAGAGGATAGACGAGCTTTTTCATAAGGATAGTCCCATCACCGGTATTGCTACCGGCTATGATGATTTAGATATGAAAACGGCCGGTTTTCAGCGATCTGATTTAATTATCGTTGCCGGACGACCGTCAATGGGTAAAACTGCTTTTGCTATTAATATTGCTGAGCATGCCGCAATTAAGGGAAAAGAAAGTGTGGCAGTTTTTAGTATGGAAATGCCTGGTGAGCAGTTGGCAATGAGAATGATGTCTTCATTAGGTCGAATAGATCAGCATAAAATCAGAACAGGAAAGCTTGAGGATGAAGATTGGCCAAGACTGACCTCGGCAGTGAGTATTTTGCAAGAATCTAAAATGTTCATTGACGATACACCTGCATTGACGCCAACTGAGTTAAGGGCACGGTGTCGACGTATATCACGTGAACATGGACTCGATCTTGTTGTAGTTGATTATTTACAATTAATGCAAGTTGCTGGAACAAGTGAAAACCGGGCGACTGAGATTTCTGAAATTTCACGTTCCTTGAAAGCGATGGCGAAAGAATTGAAAGTTCCTGTTATTGCATTATCACAATTAAATCGAAGTCTGGAATCGCGAACTGACAAACGACCTGTAATGTCAGATTTGCGTGAATCGGGTGCGATAGAACAAGATGCTGACGTTATTCTCTTTATTTATCGTGATGAAGTTTATGATGAAGACAGTGTTGATAAAGGTATAGCAGAAATCATTATTAGCAAACAACGTAACGGACCAATAGGAAAAGTTAAGTTGGCATTTCGTGGACAATACACGCGTTTTGAGAATTATGTACAAGACTACGCACATCCTTCGTCCGGGTTTTCTGAATGACACGACCATCAAGGGTAGTCATTGATAAACAGGCTCTAAAACACAATCTTCAACGAGTACGGGAGCTTGCTCCAAATTCAAAAATTATGGCTATTATTAAAGCCGATGCTTATGGTCATGGATTAATTCGAGTTGCTCAAACGTTAAATCATGCTGATGCGTTTGGTGTTGCCTGTCTTGAAGAGGCGGAACAATTACGAGCCGCTGAAATTTCAAATAAAATCGTTTTGCTTGAAGGACCGCATAAAGCAATAGATCTTTCTCGTATAGTTGAACTCAAGCTGGATATTGTTATTCATCATCAGTCGCAGCTCAATATATTAGAACAAGCAAAGTTAGATGAATCTATTCAGGCATGGATAAAAATTGATACAGGTATGCATCGATTAGGCTTTCCCGTAGGCAAAGTCAGTGAAGTTTTAGAGCGTGTCTCTAACTGTAAAAATATAAAACAAAATCCTATATTAATGACACACTTTGCTACTGCAAATGAAATGAATAATCCTCTCACTCAACAACAGTTAAAAAGTTTTACACAGATTTGCGACGGACTTAATTATGAAAAAACAATTGCGAATTCAGCAGCAATAATTAATTTTCCTGAAACGCATGCTGATTGGGTTCGGCCAGGATTAATGCTTTATGGCGTTTCTCCGATGAAAGATGGAAATGCTAATGAGCAAGAACTTAAATCGGTAATGACATTAGAGTCAGAAATAATTTCAATACAACATTTATCTCAAGGTGATTCTGTTGGCTATGGCGCGACATGGCAATGTCCAGAAGATATGCCCGTTGGTGTTATTGCAGCTGGTTATGGTGATGGTTTTCCAAGGCATGCAAAGTCAGGAACGCCTATATTAGTTAATAATGTTCGATGTTCTTTAATCGGTAGAGCTTCAATGGATATGTTAACAGTTGACTTACGAAATCAACCTGAAGCAAAGATTGGTGATCATGTTATTTTATGGGGTCAATCATTACCCATTGAAGAAATTGCACAACACGCAGATACCATTTCTTATGAGTTGTTATGTGGCGTCCACAAACGCTTGGGATTTGTTGAACGTGGCTAATATGGTTCGCATGTTTCATAAAGGCGGACATTCTATGATGGAGATGTATTTTGATTCAGACAGGTATAACGAGCTTAATGTTTTTTATAAAAGTATGAATGTCCTATTTGGTTTTATGAAAAATCTGGAGTCGCATCTTGAACGCTTATCTTTGAATCATAGCTATTGCTATGCTCCTGCAGCTAATCATTCAACCTGCTTAGCCAGATTTCCCCTAAACCCCAAATCCTTTATAAAACATGCGAACTAAGTTTTCATATCAATGTAATGAGTGTGGCGGTGAAACACCTAAATGGGTAGGGCAATGTCCTGATTGCATGGCATGGAATACACTTGAAGAAACGATTGTTGAAAAAAAATCATCAGCCAATACTGATCGCTTTCATGAACATCTTGCCGGTCCTGCCGAAGTTTGTTCATTAGGTTCAGTTGATACTAGTGAAACGCCAAGACAGAAAACCGGATTAGTTGAATTAGACCGTGTTATGGGTGGAGGACTAGTAACGGGTTCCGTTACTTTAATAGGCGGTGACCCAGGAATTGGCAAGTCAACCTTGTTATTACAAACACTATCCAGTTTAGACAGTGCATCAGGTGTTCCTAGTTTATATGTCACTGGTGAAGAGTCTACACAACAAGTGGGGTTACGTGGCCAACGTCTTGGTTTGCCTTTAGATGCATTACGAATATTAACTGAGAATCACCTAGAAAGAATTCTCGCTGTTGCGAATAAAGAAAAAGCAAAGATTATCGTTATCGATTCTATACAAACTGTTTATAGCGATGTTTTGCAATCTGCTCCAGGTTCAGTTGCACAAGTAAGAGAATGCGCTGCGCAGTTAGTTCGCTTTGCTAAACAAACTAATACTTCTTTATTCTTGGTCGGTCATGTTACGAAAGAAGGTGCGTTAGCTGGCCCTAGAGTATTAGAACACATGGTTGATACCGTGCTTTATTTTGAAGGTGATAGTAGTAGTCGCTATCGCGTTGTTCGTGCAGTTAAAAATCGATACGGCGCAGTGAATGAATTAGGTATTTTTGCGATGACCGAAAAAGGTTTGAAAGAAGTTTCAAATCCCTCAGCTATCTTTTTATCGCGTCATGATGATCAAGTATCGGGCAGTGCCATTATGGTTACTAGAGAAGGCACGCGTCCTATTCTAGTTGAAGTTCAAGCCTTAGTTGACCAATCTCAACTAGGAAACCCACGACGTGTTGCTGTAGGTTTAGAGCAAAATCGATTAGCCATGTTATTAGCTGTGTTACATCGACACGCTGGAATATCAATGAGCGATCAAGATGTTTTTATCAATGTCGTAGGTGGCATGCGCATTTCAGAAACAGCATCGGATTTACCTTTGTTACTCGCGATTGTTTCAAGTTTTAAAGATAGACCCTTACCAAACGATATGATTATGTTTGGAGAAATAGGATTGTCAGGTGAAATTCGTCCCGTACAAAATGGTATGGAAAGATTAAACGAAGCTGCAAAGCATGGTTTTAAACAAGCGTTAATTCCTAAGGCGAATAATCCAAAAGAATCATCATCAAATATAGATGTTCAAACAGTAACGCATATATCACAAGTCATGGAAAAAGTAGGCTTGTGATATTATTCTGTTAACATATTCGATATTTCTCGTTCCAACAGTTCTTCATCTCCAAGATTTAATTCAATCAACCTTTTTAAAGAAGTTATGCTATCTATATCGATGTGTTGACATTGAAATCCAAGATGATCTTTTTCTGCATGAGCCAGTATCACGTCCATATCTATTTCGATATCACTGTTATCTAAAAGGATTGATAATTTAAATTCACCTTGGTTTTCTGATTCCCAATTATCAGGGATTAAAACTAAAGCACCTTTTAATGAAATATCTAATAATTTAGATAACCATTGTTGGTTTTCATTTTGTATTGTCACAGGCGCATCAAAAGAGATACGACTGAATTGCCGTTTGTCTGAACTTACTGCGTGAAGAGTCATTGTGGTCTCCTGTCTATTTGCTGAATGTAAATGCAATAAACAGGCCGTTTATTAATCTACAGTACTTTCAGAATCGTCCTTGAGATATTTGACTCGTGCCATTTTTACCGAGTTTTCAGACACTTGAGTGATTTCAATCAGATAGTTATTAATTTTCAAAGTTGTGCCTGATTCTGGAATATATTCCAGTCGTTCTAATATAAGTCCATTTAGTGTTTTCGGACCTTCCGTAGGAAGTTCCCATCTTAGTTGCCGATTTATTTCACGCAAATGTACAGAACAATCAACCAAGTAAGCATCATTATCCTGTTTCTGAATATCCAGATTGTAGGTCTGCATATCGGTTGTAAACTCACCAACGATTTCTTCAAGTATATCTTCTAATGTTACCAATCCTTGAATAACGCCATATTCATCAACAACAATACCAAAACGCCGTTTGTTCTGTTGGAAATTCATCATTTGTGTGTGTAAAGGCGTGCCTTTAGGAACAAAGTAACAATCAATCAAAATTTCTTTAAGTGTATCTTTAGTGAGTTCATTTTTGTCACTCAGTATGCGCGTCATACGTCTAATGTGAATGATGCCAATGATATTATCGATATTGGATTCATAAACAGGTAAACGTGTGTGTTGGCAGTGACTAATTTGTTCGATTATTTCATTAATCGGATCATCTAAATCAATTGCGGCAACTTCATTTCGTGGAACCATGATGTCATCAACAGTCACATTCTCTAGTTCTAGAATATTAAGCAACATACGTTGATGTCGCTTAGGAATCATTGTGCCTGCTTCACGAACAATAGTTCTTAATTCATCACGAGAAAGGGGAGTATCGTCTTGTTCCTCGAAATTATGTCCGAATAAGGATAATAAGCCATTTGAAATCCAATTGATTACCCATACAGCGGGATAAGCGACTTTCATCATTGGATATAACAAATAGCTAGCAGGAAAAGCGATGCTTTCTGGTTTCATCGCGGCAAGCGTTTTTGGCATGACTTCAGCAAAGATTAAAAATACAGCAACCAGAATGAAAGGTGCTATAGCAACGCCTAAATCACCTAATAAACGGATACCGATTACAGTTGCGATTGATGCGGCTAAGATATTGACTAGGTTATTTCCAAGTAAAATAAGACCGAATAAACGATCAGGTCTGGCTAATAGTTGTTCTGAAATGATGGCACTGCGTTTACCTTCTTGTGCCAGATGGCGTAATCGATAGCGGTTTAATGCAACCATGGCAGTTTCTGAACTGGAAAAAAAAGCAGAAAATATGATTAAAAGAAAAAGAGTCCCAAATAGAACCGATAACGGTATGTCGTCCAAAAAAAATTGCTCCTAAATAAATGACTAGTGGCTATTTTGATGGATTACCCTATGCCTGTGTCAAGTAATATGCTGTAACCCAATGATTATTTTGAATTCTAAGCACTGAATTCGATTAGTATCAAGAAAATATTAGATATTGGCGCTATTATAATTTTTAAAAATGCCATAATAATGGTACCAATAATTGTTAAGGACCCAGAATGCAGTTATCTCTTAATATAGAGCTTTCTAATAATCAGTCGTTACAAAAACAAATATTTGAGTCTATAAGGCAACAAATCTTGAGCGGTCAACTTAAGGCGAATGCATCTTTGCCATCAACTCGCTTATTAAGTGAACAACTTAATGTCTCACGCAATACCATAGTATTAGCATATGACCGTCTAATTGCCGAAGATTATATTTGTTCACGTAAAACTATCGGTACATTTGTTAATCCGAAATTACCAGAAAGTTCATTAACAATTTTCAAAACTGATAACAATAATCTGGTGAAGAAAAATGCAATTAATAGTGATCAAATTGTGTTTAAAGGAAGGGTACAAGCATTAAATAATCCAAATAGAAGTAAACTGGATATAGATTTTTGGGTTGGACGTCCTGATCCTGAGTCTTTTCCAATTAATATTTGGCGTCAACTAACGATTAATAAGTTGCGTTCTTCAGGTGCTAATATGACGGAGTACCACAATCCTGCTGGAATATTAGAATTACGCAAAGCTATCGCAGATCATTTGCGTCCAGCTAGAGGAATTGATGTTTCCCATGAGCAGGTGATTATTGTTAATGGAAGCCAAGGCGCTATCAATATTGCATCACGCCTTTTAATAGATAAAGGTACGCAGGTCGTCACTGAGTGTCCTTGTTATCAAGGTGCCGTTTATGTCTTTGAAAATCATGGCGCATGTATTCACCCTGTTAATGTTGATCAGAATGGTCTAAAAATTTCTGATTTACCGCATACTCCGACTAGCTTGGCCTATGTCACACCCTCACATCAATACCCCATGGGTGCAACGTTATCATTGAGTAGAAGAATCAGATTGCTTGATTGGGCCAGAGAGGTTGGTGCATATATTTTAGAAGACGATTATGACAGTGATTTTCGTCACAATGGTTCACCTTTGACAGCACTTGCGGGTCAAGATCCTCATGGTTGTGTTATCTATATGGGAACATTTTCAAAATCAATTGGTGCCGGTTTGCGCATCGGTTATATGGTTGTTCCACCTGAATTAATAGAGACAACGAAAGCAATAAAAACATTAATGGATAATGGCAATGCATGGTTGGACCAAGCCGTTTTAGCTGATTTTATTAACACAGGAGCTTACACAAAACATTTAAGACGTATAAGACGGGTATATATCAGCCGTCGTGATGCGCTTATTGAAGCATTGCATAAACACTTTGGCGATGTCAGTTTATCTGGTTTAGAGGGAGGTATGCATATAATCTGGCATTTAGCTGAACATTTACCTATTGCTTCAAAATTAAAGAAAATTGCTGAAGATGTTGGTATTGGTATTTATACATTAGAGTCTGGAGCTGCATATGATTTCGGAAATCGTGCAAACAACAGAAGAATGATAATGCTCGGTTATTCATCTATATCTGAAGATAAAATTCATGAAGGTATAAAGAGAATTGCGAATGCATTAAAAGTGTAATTAATACGAATGATAAGCTTAGCTTATTAATCAATCAAAATTTATTCCTATTGGAATAAACAAACCTGATAGTTTTAGAATAGATGGTAATAGTAGTGGTTATATTGCTATTACAGTGTCATAGAAACAGTTGATCTTGAATATCGAATTTATATTCATGGCCTTCTCCTCTAAAATTCGACGATGCTATCGACATGGGTGTGCGCACCCATGTCGTATTTTCAAAATATATCATAGTTAATTTGCAGAATTTACTACGATTAGATTCTTTAAAAATATTTTCTTTACATATACTTACGTCATATTGGTACCATAGTATGTTTCTATATTGGTACTTAGTATTAACCACCTGGCGAGTATACTTGTTAAAAAAAGTTTAAGTATTATGTGTTTAATGCATGATTCCTTGAGCAATTTTCATTTCATATTAAAAACATAATAAAGATGGAACTAAGACAGCTAAGGTATCTTATCGCAATATCTGAAGAATTAAATATAAACAGAGCGGCCAAGCTGTGTTTTGTCACACAACCTGCATTAACTCAACAAATCAAAAAATTAGAAGATGAATTCAATACATCTCTTTTAATTCGTCGTGGACGAGGAATAATTTTGTCTGAAGATGGAGAGCGATTAACTAAATATGCAAAAGGACTAATAAGAAAGGTTGATGCGATAAAAAACGAATTTACTCGCCCTCAGGAAAAACATATTAATCAGGTTTGTATTGCTGCAGTACCTGTTATCCATAAGCTTATTGATGCAAAAAAAATATCAGAACTATCTAAGTTGAATATTAAAGTAAAAAAGATGTGTAATGAACAAATGGAATATGAATTACGCAGAGGTTTAATTAATGCAGGAATCAGTTCGATAGTGCCTGATATTGAGGATACTTTTGCTAGAACAATAGCTCGTGAGAAAATGTACGTTGTTGTTTCCAGACAGCATTTTCTTAACTCATATGAAGAGATTGATATTAAGTCGATAACGAACGAACCTTTGGCTCTACTCTCAAAAGATTTGATGGAAAGGGAGGATATTGATGCCTATTTAAAGCAGAATAAAGTAAGTATAAAGTTGAAGCTGGATATCAGTTCTTTTGATGAGTTGTTCAGTCTAATAAAGTATTCTAACTTTATATCAATCTTGCCATACTCCTTTATCTCAAGTTTCAATGATGATGATCTATGTAAAATAGAAATTATTAATGATGACTTTTGTCGTGAACTCTATTTAATACTCGATAAAAATAACAGAAATAACGAGAATTTTAATATTTTGGATAGTTGTTTCTCGGAATTAACAAAAAGTCTTAATTAGCGTGCAAAAAAATACTTCAAAACCACTATTGATAAGAAAATCTTATTAATTAAATCAAACAATTACCTATTGGATAGAAAATATCTAAAGGCATAAATTCTAGTACATACGTTTAGTATTACTTAGAAAGGATTAGTTCCCTAAATTTAGTACAAAATGTATTGCTTATAAGTATTTAATTGATCTTCATGAAGGTTCTTTTAGAGCTAAAAAAAGAAAAAATTAAATAAAAATTTTAATTAATAGAGAGGAGGAAAGGATGAATTTATCCTTAAAGAAATTACTTATTGCCTTATTGGCATTAGGACTTTCGACATCAGTACTTGCGAACGATGAAGTTCGTAAACTGAACGACAATCCTAATTATTGGGCTTTCCCAGGTGGAGACTATAATAACTGGCGTTATACTGCGTTGAATCAAATCAACACGAAAAATGCTAGCAAAATAGTAACTGCTTGGACATTTTCAACCGGCCGTTTACAGGGTCATGAAGGTGGACCTTTGGTTCTTCCAGCAAGCGCAACTGGCTTGGGTGGGGATACCTTATACATCCATTCATCATTCCCTAACGACGTATTTGCTATCAGCTTAGATACCCTGGAAATCGTATGGTATTACGAGCCACAACAAGACGAAGCAGAAACTGTTCCTGTTATGTGTTGTGACATCGTTAACCGTGGTTTAGGTTATTCAATGGGTCAAATCTATCTGCAACAAGCTGATACTACTTTAGTTGCTCTAAGCGCTAAAGACGGTAGTGTTAAGTGGAGTGTAAAACAAGGTAGCGAAGTTACTGGCGACCTTAATTCCATAGAAGGACGTGGCGTTAGCCCAGCTAGTGGTATGACTAATACCAACGCACCACATCCAATGAAAGACAAAGTCATCACCGGTTGTTCTGGTGCTGAGTTTGGTGTTCGTTGTTGGTTAGCTGCTTACAATGCAAAAGACGGCTCTCTAGCATGGCGTGCATTCAGCATGGGTCCTGATGAAGACATTCTTTTCGACAAAAATACCACTTCTTTAGGTAAAAAAGTTGGCAAGAACTCTTCATTGAACTCTTGGTGTTCTGACACAGATTGGAAAGCTCCTACACGTGGACCAAGTCCATGTAAAGGTTTGAGCGATGCTTGGAAATCAGGCGGTGGCTCTACTTGGGGCTGGTGGCCAGCAGATTTTGAAGAAAATCTACTTTACTACGGTAATGGTAACCCATCTACCTGGAACCCAGTGGTACGTCCTGGCGAAAACAAATGGTCTATGACCATGTTCGCTCGTGATATTGACAC
>JAJFKK010000032.1 GCA_021773245.1 Gammaproteobacteria bacterium
CGGATATCAAAATAAAACCTATCAATGCAAAAGCAGAAACAATTAGGGAGAAACCTTATTTTCGATCTGCTTATAAAAAACAACGCTGTATCATTCCTGCTTCAGGCTTTTATGAATGGAAGGGAAGTAAGGGCAATAAACAACCGTATTGTATCTACCCGTTAAATGATCCGTGTTTTGGCATTGCCGGATTATGGGAAAAGCGTGATGACATAGAAACGTTTACGATCATTACAACGGAAGCAAATACCTTAATGAGAGATGTTCATCATCGTATGCCAGTGATACTTGATTCAAACGATTACGATAGTTGGTTACAAGAGGGAGATTACGAATTATTAAAGCCCTGTCCAAGTGATGAGATGGGATATCACACAATTTCATCGGCTGTTAATAAACCGACTAATAATAATGCTGACTTAATTAAGCCCGTATAATGTCCACTTTGGGTGGCTGTCGAAAGCGGAAGTTTAACAAAATCAATTATTAATATTTTTTTGCTAAGTTTGCATCTTGTATTGTTTGTCGATGTCCATAAGGTTTCCATGCTGGCGCAATCACATTTGGCATGTCAGAACGATTTAAAATACTGGCAGGAGATACTGAAAATTCGCCATAGCGATCATTTATCTTATCAATTACTTTATTTACTAAAAATGTTTTATTGTTTTCTTCTGTAAACATATCCAGTTGTCCTTTTTCAGGATGTGGATCTTTTGCTGTTACTTGAACCTGAAAAATACCTTCGCCATGCCAGTAATTTTTTAACATGTATTTACAAAGTAGAACTATCGATTGACTATCATTAGTTGGGATCTCTGTTTTAAATTTATTGCCTAGCCATTCTTCCTTTGCTCTTAAAGCAATGGAAAATTGTTGTGCGCGAAGCGAGTGTTGTCTTAAGCGTTGTCCGACTTTTTCTGCCATGTGTACCAGATACATATAGATAACATCTTTATCTCTTGTATTCGGCGGCATGACTTTGCCATGACCAATTGATTTAGGTGCTTGAATATTATTTTGTACTTTGTCTGGGTCTTTTCCCTGACACATATACCAAATACGTTTGCCCGGATTACCAAAGCGAGCACCAAGTACGCTAATAGGCAGTTCGGCGACATCGCCACAGGTAAACGCACCACGCTTGGCAAGAAAACCACCAATACCTTTATTAACACCGCAGAGTTCTGTTACGGGAACGCTTCTTAACCGTTGTTCCGCTTCCCAAGGAGGGATAATAGTTAATCCATCAGGCTTCATTAATTTTGCTGCCCACTTTGCCGTTGATTTATCACCACTGATACCAACAGAACATTTAATCCCCGATACGCTATAAACTTTGCGTTTGATCATCATGCCGATGACTTCGGGCGTGGTGTCCCAGACTTTTTTGCAACGTGTTAGATCGAGAAAGGCTTCATCAACAGAAAAGACTTCAATGTCAGGAGAGATGTCTTGAAGTGATTCCATAATCTGCGTAGATACTTGTGCATACAACACGGGGTTTGCTGGTATTTGAATAAAGCCGGGACATAATCGTTCTGCTTCTTTCACACGCATACCGGTTTTGACACCAAAGGATCGTGCTTCATAAGAGGATGTGATAATACACGTACCGGTTAAGCCATTAGTTATTCCAACCGGTTTACCTGCAAGTTTAGAGTTGTGTACTTGTTCTATGGATGCAAAGAAGGCATTCATATCGGCCAGTGCAATAACACGCGGCCAGTTCTTTATTGTCATTATTCTTCCCGGACAAACAAAACCGTTGAACAAGTTCCTTCCATGAATCCTGTCCAACGTAGTACAGGGGACTGTTACATCGTGTATCAGTATTAGGGGAGGTAATAATAGAGAACTTTTAGAGAACATTCAATTAAAAGATCGATTATGAAATGCTTCTGAAAAGCAGAAGAGTACTAAGTAACTAATTGATAATGCTAGAAATTATAACTTAAAAATAATTCAATATAATCGTCTTTGCTAAAGGCAAAGGCTGGATCGCTGGATTTTTGATTTGAGAAGAATCGTCCTTGTACATCAAGTAACCAGCTTTCGCCTATGCGTCGACTTGCTTCAATGTTGAAGAATTTACCGCCGGTATTCCTATCCCAAACCATTCCTATTAACGCTTCACTTGATTGTGCATCATTGAAGGCAAAGCGAGCCCCAAAAGCAATATCATCTTCAAAGGTACTTGTTGCTGACTCGCCACGATCATCATAATGATATTCACTAAGTAAACCTAGATCGATGTTGGAATCCATAATGCCAACAAAGGTATATTCGAAACCAGCCGCAATAGCGTTATAGCTTGTCGCTTGCCCGCTTCGGTGTAGTGCTTCTAGTTTCCAAAGCATATTGCCTTTGGTTGCTTGTAAGTCTAATGAGGTTTGATTGATGATATCGTAGAAGGGCGTGAGAACAGCGTTACCACTGTTATCAGTACCTAAAAGTAAACGCGGATCGCGACTCGTTCCATAAAAATGCGAAACACCAATATCCCAGTCACCAAAGTAATGTGAATAGCGGGCGGCGAGGTCAATATGTTTTTCTTTTGCCGAAGATTCAAATTGAGAACGACTTTGATCAACATGAGGAATTGTTCTTAATCGACTTGATGTGCCTGGAAAGTAACGTTCACGAAAATAGGGCATAACAAAAAAATCTAGCGTTCCCCAATCTTTAATTAAAGCAAGATTAACCATGGGTTGGCCTAACTTATCTTCTGTATCAAGGTTTTCAAGCAAGTCAGTTTGATTGATTACATCAACTAAGTGTTGAAATTCGGTGACACCCCAAAAAACTTTACGGATGCCAAGACGGAGTTCCCAATTTTCTGCTGCTTTTAAATAGGTTAACTCGCGAATATCAAAATGTGTTCGTTCATTATCATTTTCATCAAGCCGCACAAAAGGGACAAAGGCAATGCTTTGGTTGCCCTTATCCCATTCATGGTAATACTCAGTTTCAAATGCGAACGAAAAATTTGTTGAATGATCTTGTCGCGAGTCTTGCGCTGTTTGTGTAAAGCCTCTGAATTCTAAACCAGCATAACCACTCCACTCATTAGCAATCGTAGTGCTAGAAATAGTACTGCTTATTAATAAGGTAGTGAGTGATAATACTTTTTTATCCATAACTTAAATTAACGTGCTCGCTTAAGCGTGTTCTTGTCAAAATTTCTATCAGTTAAACCATTTTTGAATTTATAACCTTCCCAAGTCAGCGTCGTACTTT
>JAJFKK010000033.1 GCA_021773245.1 Gammaproteobacteria bacterium
GTTGACGTATTAAAAAGATACGAAAAATGGAAAGACATTGTATCTATATCTGGCCCACAAGGCCTTCGTAAAATCAAAGGCTTACATGATGAATCCTTACGAGGTGAAATGAAGGGCCACCGCTCTTCGCGCTTAAATCAACAATATCGAGTCATCTATAGAACAGAAAAAGATAAAATACTGATACAGGTTGTAAGCGTAACGCCAAATGATTACCGGAAGAAATAATATGAAAGATTATCGAAAAGCAAAAAAACATATTGAGGTTTCAGTAGGTGAATCTGTCAAGATTCTACGAGAATTACAAGAACTCAGTCAAAATGAGTTAGCAGTCTTAACTGATATACCTCAATCTACTATATCCGCCATTGAAAACAATAGAATTCAATTGGGTGTTGAAAGAGCAAAAGTACTTGCTAGAGCACTTCAATGTCACCCATCTGTTCTTGTGTTTCCTGGTTGGGACATAGAGCATGAATCAGCCGCATAACAAAACGGTCAAGTTCGTATGCGCTAAAAGCTGCGCACACTTGGACGAGCAAAAAGCGGCTCGCCACTTACCTCAGCGTTAGCTGTAATAAAAAACTTGTCAAAACATAAAGTGATACTATACTATCACTTTATGAAAACAGAACTTGTAACAACTCTTAAGCGGCAGGCCACAAAGATTCTGGCTGAACTACATGCCTCAAAAGAGCCCGTGCTAATAACAGAGCATGGACAACCATCCGCGTATCTAGTTGATGTTAATGACTACGAATTAACACAAAACCGTATGCAGATACTGGAAGGTATTGCTCGAGGTGAAACTTCAATATTAGAAAATCGTACCTATACACAATCAGAAGCAAAAGAAAAAATGAGTAAATGGCTCAAGTAATCTGGACAGAGCCAGCATTACAAGATTTAAATGAAATTACTGAATACATCGCATTAGATAAAGTAAGTGCGGCTAAAAAACTAATCCAACAAATTTTTTCAAGTACCGAGCGACTTGAAAAATTTCCTAAGTCCGGTCGTAAAATCCCTGAACTTCAGGGTTCACGGTATCTAGAAATTATAGTTAATCCATGTCGAATATTTTATCGTGTTGAAAAAAATAAAATATATATACTTTATGTAATGCGCAGCGAAAGAGCACTGAGAAATTATTTGTTGGATGACCGTGCGAGTGAAAACAGCTAACAAAACGCTCAAGATCGTTCCGGCCATTGGCCTTCGCCAGACGCCGATACGCGGCACAGCTTAGCTCAACGTTATACGTAAATGGATATAGCAATAGGATTACTTATTATTTTCCCATTAGGTGCAACGATAATAGGCGCCATATACCTTCGAATGTATTTTAAGGTTAAGGCTAAATTATCATTAGTCACGGGAGTCTTATGGGTTATGTATTCAATATATGAGTATCTTATGTATACACGAGTATTATGTACTGGTGAGTGTAATATAAGAATAGACTTACTTCTTATCTATCCAATGTTGTTAGCACTGTCATTGATTTCAACTGGTTTATATTTTCATAAAAAGAAAAAGATAAATAATGCTAAATAAAATACGTATAACAAGATGCAGCACTCACAACGTTCGACCGGTGTACACGACGTTATTAATTTGAAAGGAATGCCAATGAAAAGAAGTCTATACATAATCGTGTTATTCATCTTTCTCTCAGCTTGCGCTGAGCCATTGCCGGAAGATCGTCTTCATTACGTTGGCGAGTGGCAGAGCAAAGAAATGGGATTGTTAATCCTTGCCGATGGAACAGTTGCTTACAAACGATTAAAAAGTGGCGGCACAACTTCTGTTAATGGTCCTTTAAAAGAATTTGTAGACGATGATTTTGTTGTAGGAGTTCTGTTTATGACGACAACATTTGAAGTTTCAGAACCACCTCATGAGGTAGATGGCTTTTGGAAAATGACAGTTGATGGTGTACAGCTCACCCGGACAAGTGAGTAAAAAAACATATAACAATTTTAGATAAAAGACGCATTAAAAATGCGCCGCAGAGATTAATCGCTATGGATCTAAAAACAGTGCTTCAAACCATTCGTCCATCATTTCTCGTTTTAACACCCATTTGCCTGTTTTTAAGTTTAAGTGTTTCTCTAGCAACTGAATCGCCAATAAATTACCTAATGTTTTGTCTTGTAATGATTGGTGCGATGTCCGCGCATATAAGCGTAAACACACTTAATGAATACTACGATTTCAAAAGCGGTCTAGACTTGCAAACGAAAAAGACAGCCTTTAGTGGCGGTAGTGGTGCACTACCTGGTAACCCTGAAATGGCTAAGGTAATACTAATCGTCGGCTTGGCGACGCTGATGGTAACAATCGTTATCGGGATCTACCTTATTATCGAATCTGGTATTCAAATCCTGCCTATCGGGATAGTGGGTGTGATGTTGATAATTACCTATACACATTGGCTTAACCGTTCTCCCTTTTTATGCCTGGTCGCTCCTGGTTTAGGGTTTGGAGTCCTGATGGTTGTCGGTACTCATATAGTATTGACAGGGGGGCATACTCAGATACTTTGGTTGGTATCGCTTGTTCCTTTTTTTCTTATCAATAATCTTCTTTTGTTAAATCAATATCCTGATATAACAGCTGATGCCAGTGTTGGCCGAAATACTTTTCCAATTGCCTTTGGTCTGCAAAAAAGCAACATCGTATATGCTATTTTTACAGTGGCAGCGTATTCATTAATCCTGCTTTTAATTACCAAGGGATATATACCGAATATGAGCATCATTGCTTTAATTCCAATGATATTTTCCTTATTCTCGCTTATCGGAGCAATTAAACATGCTTCTAATATTGGTGATTTCCCTGTTTACATGGGAGCGAATGTGGTGGCGGCAATATTAACTCCGTTACTGCTGGGGATCTCGATTGTCTATGGCTAATAAAGCCATGTTACTGAAAGGTAAACGCTTGGCGAATCAGTTGCCTTCAGAAAATTGTGGCGTTATGTTTGCGTAAAGGAACACACATGCAAAAATTCATATCAACTTGTTTAAGACCCGAGGTTGTAAAAACAGCTTTAAAGCTATCCATCATTGTCGGAACAATTTTGGCAGCTATAAACCATGGTCCGGCTATCCTCAGCATGGCATTTACTAAACAGAACACTTTTCAAATACTTCTTACCTATATAGTGCCATATGCTGTATCTACGTATTCATCTGTAAAAGTAATATTAAGCAATGGGTAATCAGCAGGCATATAACCAGTTGCCTCACGTCATGCGAATAGGACGCCTGTCTTAGCCAAACGGTTATGCGCTTCGAATCAAAACCCGACACATCAAAAGGAATTGCAATTTTTACTGCGACTTTTGGTGTGATACTGCTTTATTTTTCTGGCTTCATCGCTTCAGGATTGGCCAGCGTTATCCTATTTATATTAGGCCTGATTCTAATGTTTTTAACCATTGTTGCTGCTACCGCCAAATATTCAGTTTTGATTAATCGCGAAGCTGGACTTGTAATCAAAGAATTCAGTTCGCGGTTCATAAACCGACAATGGAAATATTCTATAGCTGATTTTAACTCGGTTAGTATTCTTACCGGTGGTAGAGGTGCGTTTGGTGAAGGTACTGTCGTTTATTCTGTTAGTTTGAAAGGTCCGCGAACTCTGCGGATTACATCTTGGCATAGTAATAAAGACAAGGTTGAAATAGATGCGAAAGCCGTTTCGGAGTATTTGGATATGTCATTGGAAAATCCATAGATTATGAATGAAAACCTAGAAGAAAATAAAAATAATGCGATAGCTTTTTATAAATTGGCATATCAAGGATCTCCGAGAAAAGCGGTGGAGAAATATGTTGGTGATGATTACATACAACATAACCCGCTTGTTGGGGATGGAAAGGAAGCCTTTATAAACTATTTTGAACGAATGGCTTCGGAGTATCCAAATAAAAGTATCGAATTTATTAGATCAGTTGCCGAGAATAATCTGGTCGCTTTGCATACTCATCAAATATGGCCAGATAATCAGGAGTACGTAACGATGGATTTTTTTCGATTTGATGAAAATGGAAAAATTGTTGAACATTGGGATTCAATGCAGGAGATACCTGATAACACTGAAAATGGAAATACGATGTATTAATAAATGTTTATTAATGTAATAAATATCTAGAAAACGAATGGATTCAAAAGATAAGTATTAATGACTACATACTGGGCATTTCGGATCTTTCTTTAAAATGGCTTGATTTAGATCCATGTATAACGTGTCTAATAGCAATAGCTTTCCCTGCAAGGTATCGCCAATTCCCATTATTAATTTCATAGTTTCATTAGCTTGAATACTGCCAATGATTCCTAGTAGTGGAGCAATTACGCCATTCGCAGTACAGGTTTCTTCAGTGGCAACATCTTCACCATACAAACAACGATAACAAGGTGATGTATCATCAATTGGATTAAATACTGTAACTTGACCTTCAAATCGAATCGCTGCGCCAGAGACTAGTGGTGTCTTTGTTTTTACCGAGGCTTCGTTTAATGCAAAACGTGTTTGAAAATTATCACTGCAATCAACAATGACATCTGCTTTTTCTGCTTCGCTTAATAGTTCATCGCCATCAAGTGAATGATCGATACATTCAACCTTAATTTCCGGGTTTATCGCTTGCAGATGTTCTTTTGCCGATTCAACTTTTGGTTGGCCAATATTATTTGTTGTATGTACAATTTGCCTTTGTAAATTGCTGATATCGACCTTATCAAAATCGACCAGGACTAAATTGCCAACACCGGCACTGGCGAGATAAAGTGATACTGGTGAGCCGAGTCCACCAAGCCCAATGATTAAAACACGCGCTTCATTTAATCGTTCCTGGCCTGCCGCATCGATTTCCGGCAGCATCATCTGCCGGCTATATCTTAAAAGTTGGTCGTCGTTCATTTTAATTTCCCAATACTGACTCGTTCATTATTACTGTAGTCTTTAATTGTAGATACAGATGTAAAATCATTTTCAATAAATAATTGTCTAACGTGTTCTGCTTGATTATAACCATGCTCAACTAACAACCAAGACTGTTTATTTAAATTATTTTTTGCTTCACTAATAATAATGCGTAAATCATCTAATCCATCTTTCCCGGATGTTAATGCAGAGATTGGTTCAAACTGAACATCGCCCTGTTTTAAATGTGGATCACCATCACAAATATAAGGTGGGTTACTTACGATTAAATCGTAGGCAACGTTACTTTCTTTTTCAAACCAATTCGCATTTTTAAATTCTATGTTTTGAATATTATGCGAATCAGCATTTAGTTTTGCAATTTTTAAAGCTTCATTACTTTTATCTGTAGCAGTAATATTTGTTAAAGGTCGTTCAGAGGCAATTGCTATTGCAATTGCGCCTGAACCCGTTCCAAGATCAAGAATATTTTTTTCAGAATCTATAGGAACATACTTGAGTGCTGTCTCAACAAGTAATTCAGTTTCTGGTCTGGGAATGAGTGTGTCTTGAGTTATATAAAATGATAGCGACCAAAATTCTTTTTGTTTAGATAAATGAGCAACAGGATGTCCTTGTTCGCGTAATGAAATTAATTCATTAAAAGATTTAATTTCTTTATCGGTTAATTCTTGTTCTGGATGCGAATAGAGTCTGCTGCGTTCACAATTTAAAATAGAGCAAAGTAATGCTTCCGTATCAATACTTGCACTCTCTGAGCTAACTAATCGTTGTTTCCCATTTTTAAGTGCGTTAGCAATTTTCATTAGTCGCCAATTGAAGCTAACAAATCTGCCTGATATTCACTGATAAGAGGATCGATAATCATATCCAGACTGCCTTCCAGAAATTCATCAAGTTGATAAAGGGTAACATTGATACGATGATCGGTGACTCGACCTTGAGGGAAGTTATAAGTGCGGATACGTTCGGAACGGTCACCGCTGCCAACCAGGTTGCGTCTGTTCTCTGCTTGTTCAGATTGTTGCTTATCACGTTCACTGCTTAATAATCTGGCTTGTAATATCGACATCGCACGGGCTTTGTTTTTATGTTGTGAACGCTCGTCCTGACATTCAACAACCGTGTTTGTCGGTATGTGCGTTATTCGAATAGCGGAGTCAGTTTTGTTTACGTGTTGGCCGCCCGCACCTGATGCGCGGAATGTATCGATGCGTAAATCTGCGGTATTAATTTCAATCTCATCCACTTCAGCTGCTTCCGGCAAAATAGCAACGGTACAGGCAGAGGTATGTATACGCCCTTGCGATTCTGTTTCGGGAACACGTTGTACACGATGGGCACCAGATTCAAACTTTAATCTTGAATACGCACCTTCACCAACAACGCGCATAATTACCTCTCTATATCCGTCAAGGTCACTTTCTGCAGCACTAATGTGTTCGATCTTCCAGCCTCTATTTTCTGCATAACGCGAATACATGCGCATTAAACTTCCAGCGAACAATGCTGCTTCTTCACCGCCAGTGCCAGCACGTATTTCTAAAAAGATATTATTATTATCAGCAGGATCTTTGGGTAGTAATAGAACTTGTAATTCACTATCGAGTTGCGCATGTTTTTCTTCTGCTTCTTTAAGTTCTTCAGCAGCAAGTTCCTGCATTTCCTTATCGCTGTCTTTTAACATCTCTTTAGCATTTTCAATGTCTTCAGTTGTTTTTCGGTATTCATTAAAACAAGAAACAATAGGACGAATTTCAGCGTATTCCTGTGATAGTTCTCGAAATTTATTTTGGTTATTAATATTCTCAGGATCCGAGAGCAAACCATCGAGCTCTTCCTGTCGATCTAATAAACTTTCTAATTTTAAATGTAACGATTCTTTCATGTGATTTTCACGACGTTTTAACAATATAAATGAGGGAGATCATACCTGAAGCAGGTAATTAAAATATCAATAGCTAAACTAGCTACTGTTTTCTATCGGGGGTGTCGCTAAGACTATATAATTCTTCGGCAGCCTGTAACAAATCTTCTCTGCTATCTGCGCTCGCACTTCTTAATTGAGAACTGGGTGAATGAATGAGTTTGTTGGTCAAGTTTCTTGCCGTTTCTTGAAGAATCATTTCCGGATCAGCACCGTTGCGAAGTTTTTTTAAACCGTTTTGAATTACTTCTTCCTGGATTTGTTCTGCCTGATTCCGTAATGCACGGATTGTTGAAACTGCATCAAGCGAGTTAAGCCAGCCCATGAATTCTTGTGCTTGTGTATCGATTATTTTTTCAGCTTGCTTTGCTGCGTTTTGGCGGCTTTGTATATTTTCCTGAACAATGTCTTTTAAATCATCGACACTATATAAATAAACATCATCCATATTACCCACTTCAACTTCTATATCGCGTGGTACCGCAATGTCTACCATGAACATGGGCTTATGCTTTCTGGCTTTAATCGCGCTTTCGACCGCACCCTTGCCTAAAATGGGTAATGGACTGGCAGTAGACGAGATGACGATATCCGCTTCAGCTAAATGCTTGGGGATATCTCCAATTTGAATAGCATAAACAGAATATTCATTTGCCAAACGTTGTGAACGTTCTAATGTTCTGTTGGCAATGATCATTCTATTCAAGCCATTATCATGTAGATGTTTTGCGGCAAGTTCTATAGTTTCGCCGGCACCAATTAATAATGCAGTTTGATTACTTAAATCACCAAAAATTTGCTGCGCTAAACGAACTGCTGCATAAGCGACAGAAACAGGATGGTTTCCTATCGCGGTATTACTTCGTACTTCTTTAGCGACATGAAATGAATGTTGGAATAGTCGATTTAGTTGATGACCAATACTGCCGGCATTAATGGCTTTTTGATAAGCATTTTTTAATTGCCCCAGTACTTGCGGTTCACCTAAAACCATTGAATCAAGTCCGCTTGCAACTCGAAGTACATGACGAACGGCATTTTCATCAGGGTGTTTGTATAAAAAGGGTTTTAACTGGTCGTGTTTCATGCCATGAAAATCGTGTAGCCAATTAATCGGACTATGGTTATTTTCCTGATCAACACTGCAATAAATTTCGGTGCGGTTACAGGTCGACAGAATGGCGGCTTCGTGGATACCATTTTGGTGTTTTAGCTCATTTAGAGCATCAGATACGACATCATTGCCAAAACTAACCTTCTCGCGGAGGTCAATTGGCGCTGTCGAATGATTAATGCCGTAAGCTACTAGAGTCATGATATTGCTAATTAAATGATATTCTTATGAAAATTCTGTGCCAAGACTTGCCATAATACAAGGAAATTAGGCTAATTAGTTGATCCAAATTAAACGACGGCAAATATAATTCATATCCTATTAATGAACAAACCAGCTTAAAAACCATCAATTAGTATTAGTTTTTTAATAAATTACAGATCAACGCTACATAGTATTCTTTTTAGCGCTAATCTGACAAAATGCCCATATAAAAAGTGGTAAAAGGATTACAAAGTGTCTTCAGTCGCCATATTTAAAATTTTGCGCTTCATCGCAGTATTGTTTCCGGTCATTTTTATCGGTGCTTGTGTCAGCGTTCCTCAGGATCAAACTACTAGCCCAGATGAGTTGTCAGACTCTAAAGTAGTCACTGAAAAGCCTGCTCCCGAGCCGGAACGAATATTACCAAAACGACCCAATGTAGAATTAACAGAAGATATTCTGTTTAAGGTTTTAGTTGCCGAAATAGCAGGGCAGCGTGGAAAAATTGATATTGCTGTTGAGAATTACCTGGAATTAGCTAGAAGCACGCGTGACCCTGTGGTTGTAGAACGTGCTACGCGAGTAGCTATCTATGCTCGGAATAATGAAGCGGCTTATGAAGCAGCAACGTTATGGCTGGAATTAGATCCGGAAAGTCCTGATGCACATCAGGTGCTTACAGTGATGACAATACGTAAAGGCGATGTTGATCAGGCGCTATATCATCTAGAAGCTATTCTAAAAGCGTCGAATGGCAAGCTTGATCAAAAGTTATGGATGATAGCTAACTTTCTAGGTCGAGAAGAAGATCAACTTGCTGTTATGCAATTAATGGAACGCCTGATGGAGAACCATATGGGCGATGCTGATGCCATGTATGCATTTGCTAATGTTTCAGCACGCATGGGTAATATGGATCGCGCTAAGGATTTACTTAAACAAGTACTCAAAATAAAGCCTGATAATGATGCTGCGGCATTAACCTATATTGCGATATTGCAAAAAACAGGTGATATCAATACAGCATTGTCGTGGCTTGAATCTGCGTTAAAAAACAAGAAAGATGATTTCAACTTGCGTATTGCTTATGCACGTATGTTAACCGAGGCAAAACGTTTCGACGACGCACGCGAGCAGTTTGAAAACTTATCTGAAAAAGCACCTAAAAATGTTGATGTTCTCTATGCTCTGGGTTTGCTTTATCTGCAGATAAATAAGCTTGATGAGGCTGAAAAATATTTTCTCCAGTTATCAGATTTAAAAAAGCGTGTGTTTGATGCTAATTATTATTTAGGACGTATTGCTGAAGAAAAAAAGGAACTAGATAAAGCCAGTGATTTGTATCAAGGCGTACATGGTGGTGAAAATTACTTTGATGCGCGCATCCGATTAAGTTTAATTCTAGCGAAGCAAGGCGAGATAGAAAAAGCATTGGGAAATATTCGCTCTATACAAAAAACAAAAGGCGTAAATCGTCTGATTTTGATCCAGGCTGAAGGTGAAATCCTGATTGAAGAAAAACGTTATCAAGAGGCAATGACAGTTTTTAACAAGGCGATAGAGGAAGAAACTCATACTGACCTACTTTATTCACGGGCAATGCTAGCTGAAAAGATGGATCGCCTGGATGTGTTGGAAGCAGACCTAAAAGCTATTCTTGATGTCGATGCTAAAAACGCAACAGCATTAAATGCATTGGGTTATACGCTTGCTGATAGAACGGATCGTTTTGAAGAAGCTCATGGCTATATAAAGCGTGCCTATGAAATAAGTCCTAATGATTTTTATATTCTCGATAGTTTAGGATGGGTTTTATATCGCTTAGGACGTTTGGATGAAGCCGTTGAATATTTACAAAAAGCACTTGAATTAAGAAATGATCCTGAGATTGCCGCTCATCTTGGCGAGGTTTTTTGGGTGATGGGAAATAAACAGGCAGCAAAAGACGTATGGGAGACTGCACTTGAAGGCACTCCTACTGATGATAGATTATTGAAAGTTATTGAACGTTTTAAACCGTGAAGCGGGTATATATATTCTTGCTAGCAGTTTCTCTGCTTAGTGGTTGTGCTCAATCTCCTAAGATAGACACAGGATTAAAATCCCAGTTATGGCTTGAACATCAAATCAACACCAGTGCTATTCAATCATGGAATATTAAAGGCCGCATCGCTGTAAAAAACACAGAACAAAGTGGCACAGTTACATTATTTTGGAATCAATTTCTTTCAAATTATGAATTGCGACTCATTGCCCCTTTTGCACAAGGTACTTATATATTAACCGGTACCCCAACAGGTGTTGTTATGAAAGGACCGAAAGATTTAAGCTTAGTTGCAGATAATGCTCAGCAATTGCTACGTGAAGGGCTTGGTTGGGATGTTCATCTTAATGGTCTTCGATATTGGGTACGGGGATTACCTGAGCCGGATATAAAATACAGCGAACTTCAGCTTGATGACGAGGGAAGACTCGTAAATATGGATCAGTCCGGCTTTAATGTCAGCGTATCGAGATATACCGAACAAAATGGAATTCCATTACCGGAAAAATTAACAATCAAAAGTGATAACATTCAGCTTAAGGTAATCATACAAACTTGGGATATTTAACACACCCTAGGATAATTAATTGATGTTAAGTTCTTCATGGCCGGCTCCGGCTAAACTAAATTTATTCTTGCATATCACTAGTCGACGTTCCGATGGATATCATCTTTTGCAGACCGTGTTTCAATTTATTCAGCTTGATGATGAAATTGATTTTACGATTTTGAAAGAGGATATAGTCACGCGTAGTTCCACAATGCCGGGTGTCGACGTCGAAGATGATCTGGTTGTACGAGCAGCACGTTTGTTGAAAGAGAAAACCGGCTGTCAGTTGGGTGTGGATATCAATGTTACAAAAAGAATTCCTGAAGGTGGTGGTTTGGGCGGCGGTAGTTCAGATGCTGCAACAACCTTAGTTGCTTTAAATGAATTATGGAAAACGGGCTTATCAAATAATGAACTTGCTAGTCTAGGCCTCTCATTGGGAGCAGACGTGCCAGTATTTATTTATGCACAAGCTGCCTGGGCTGAAGGTGTAGGCGAAAATCTCACTCCGATTGAGCCCGAAGAATCATGGTATTTGCTTGTTCATCCGGGTTGCAGTGTTGCGACCGCGGAAGTTTTTAATGCAGATGATTTGACACGGAATACCACTGCAATCACAATACGCGACTTCCTCGAAAGGGGAGGTAGAAATGACTGTGAATCTGTAGTGCGAAATCGCTATAAAGAAGTGGCAAAAGCGCTCGATTGGTTAGGTGAATATGCCCCTACAAAGCTTACAGGCACAGGCGCTTGTCTATTTGCTCCATTTTCAAATGAGCATGAAGCGACTGCAGTTAAAGAGCAATTGCCCGACGTGTGGCAAGGCTATGTCGTAAAGGGGATGAACAATTCTCCCTTATTAGAACGATTAGCGACTGAACGAAGTAAGGCTTAATAGCGAGTTCAGTTGTACAAATGTTAAAAATGAATTAATTGGGGTATGGCCAAGTTGGTTAAGGCACATGGTTTTGATCCATGCATTCCGAGGTTCGAGTCCTCGTACCCCAGCCATATTTTAAAATAGCCTGGAGAACGCAAGTTCATGACCACCTCCAATATGATGTTGTTCAGTGGTAATGCAAACCCAAAATTAGCGCTTGAGGCAGCAGAATACCTTAATATTCCAATGGGCAAGATATCGGTTGGCAAATTCAGCGATGGCGAAGTCATGGTTGAGATCAATGAGAATGTCCGTGGTCGAGACGTCTATATCATGCAGCCGGTCTGTGCACCGACAAATGATAATTTGATGGAATTATTGGTGATGGCCGATGCCTTTCGTCGTGCATCAGCAGCCCGAGTTAATGCTGTTATTCCTTATCTGGGTTATGCGCGTCAGGATCGACGCTCACGTTCATCACGTGTACCGATAACCGCCAAAGTAGTTGCCAATATGATCGCTGTGGCAGGGATAGACCGGGTTTTAACCGTCGATTTACACGCTGATCAGATTCAGGGCTTTTTTGATATCCCATTGGATAATGTCTATGGTTCGCCTGTCTTGTTGGGTGATGTCTGGAAGCATAAATATCCCGATTTAATGGTGGTTTCTCCTGATGTTGGCGGTGTTGTTCGTGCCCGAGCACTGGCAAAACGACTGGATGACACAGAATTAGCGATTATTGATAAACGTCGTCCTAATCCGAATGAATCTGAAATCATGAACATTATTGGTGATGTTGACGGCCGTACCTGCGTCATTATTGACGATTTGGTCGATACAGCCGGCACATTATGCAATGCAGCAGGGGCTTTGAAGGATTTTGGAGCGACAAAAGTGGTCGCTTATTGCACACATCCGGTGCTTTCCGGCAATGCCATTAAGAATATCGAGAATTCAAGACTTGATGAATTGGTAGTAACAGATACAATCCCGCTTCGTTCAGAGGCAGAAAGCTGTGATCGTATTCGACAACTCAGCGTGGCAGCAATGCTTGCTGAGAGTATGCGTCGTATTGCAGAAGGTGAATCCCTAAGCTCAATGTTCTTGGATTAGCCTGTTTTGCATAAATTCTCCTGATTGGTCGCGTTCAGGAGGTAATTAATAACCCTTAAATATTAAGGAGTAGTAAGAAAATGAATCAATTTGAACTCGTTGCCGAGAAGCGCGAAGATGTAGGGAAGGGTGCGAGCCGCCGCCTACGCCACGCTAACAAAATACCAGGTATCGTTTATGGTGCCGACAAAGAACCTATCATGCTTACGCTTGATCATAATGTAGTTATGCATAGTCTGGAAAATGAAGCTTTCTATTCCAGTATTCTGACTCTCAACGTTGGAAAAGATAGCGAAAAGGTTGTATTGAAAGATCTTCAGCGCCATCCATATAAAAACCGTTTAATGCATATCGATTTATTACGTATTAATGAAAACGAAGCATTAACAATGCGTGTGCCGATCCACTTTATCAATGAAGATAAAGCAAAAGGTGTTAAAGAAGGCGGCGGTGTTATTAGTCACGTTATGACTGAAATTGATATCGTCTGTTTACCAAAAGATCTTCCAGAATATATTCAGGTTGATATGTTAGAAGTCGGCCTTGACGAAACAGTACATATTAATCAATTGGTGTTACCTGAGGGTGTGCAGATATATAGCCTGTTACATGGTGGCGATGACTCTCAGCCTGTTGCAGCAATTCATGCTCCTAAAGCGAGTGCTGCAGATGATGCTGAAGATGCTGCTGCTGAAGAAGCCGCTGCTGAAGGTGTTGTTGAAGGTGAAGAAGCAAAAGAAGCAAAAGACGGCGAAAGCTAGTTGCTTTCCTGACATCAATAGATGTCTTTAGCCGATGTCTCTTCCAGTTAAAATGATCGTGGGCCTGGGTAATCCAGGCCCCGAATATTTAATGACTCGTCATAATGCCGGGTTCTGGTTTGTTGATGCACTTGCAAATAAACTCTCTCTAAGTTTTTCTCAAGATAAAAAATCTCAATCTGAACTTTGCCGTTACCAAAGTGGCTCGACGGATTGTTGGATCTGTAAACCACAAACGTACATGAATGACAGTGGTTTGAGTGTGCAAGCGCTGTGCAATTATTACAAGATTCCAATGGACCAAGTCATGGTTGTTCATGATGAAATCGATTTGCCTCCTGGTATAACGCGTTTGAAAGAAGGTGGCGGCCATGGTGGTCATAATGGCTTACGAGATATTATCCAACGAACTGCTGACAAAGATTTTATGCGTTTAAGAATTGGCGTTGGTCACCCTGGCAGTAAGGATAAAGTTGTTCCTTATGTTCTTGGTCGCGCCAGTGCTGATGAAGAAAATAAAATATTAGATTCATTTTCTCTGGCGTTAGAAAAGAGTGATCAATTTTTTGAAGACAATCTTAATAAATTGATGACAGAACTGAATAAAAAGAATAAATCAGAATCTGATTCTACATCTTAATATTACGGAAATAATTTTATGGGATTTAAATGTGGCATTGTCGGATTGCCAAATGTTGGTAAATCAACACTCTTTAATGCATTAACCAATTCAGCAATTGATGCTGAGAATTACCCTTTCTGCACAATTGATCCCCATGTTGGTGTTGTTGCAATGCCTGATCCACGATTACAGCAATTAGCCGATATTGCTAATCCACAAAATATTGTTCCAACGACGATGGAATTTGTTGATATCGCTGGTTTGGTCGAAGGAGCATCTAAAGGCGAAGGCTTGGGAAATAAATTCCTTGCCAACATCCGAGAAACGCATGCTATTGCACAGGTTGTACGTTGTTTTGATGACGATAATATTGTCCACGTTGCAGGTAAAGTTGATCCGCTTTCTGATATTGAAGTGATCAACACTGAACTATGTTTGGCTGATCAGGAATCAGTAAGCAAGGCTTTGCAAAAAGCAACCAAGTTAGGACGAAGCGGCGATAAAACAGCCAAGCAAGAGCAAGATCTACTTGAAGCATTGAATGCGCATCTTGATAAAGGTTTACCTGTTCGTTCAATGGGGTTATCTGCAGATAATCTGGAAGTAATTAAACATTTACAATTGCTTACGCAAAAACCAACTTTGTACATTGCCAATGTTGAAGAAGAAGGTTTGGAATCAAATCCGTGGATAGAAAAACTACAAGCACTTGCTGATAAAGAAGGTGCGCAACTGATTGCTGTTTGTGCTGCTATTGAGGCCGAAGTATCTCAATTAGAAGATAATGAAAGAGAAGAGTTTCTCGAAGCACTAGGTATGGAAGAGCCGGGACTTAATCGAATTATCCGTGCTGGTTATAAATTACTTAGTTTACAAACGTACTTCACAGTCGGGCCTAAAGAAGTACGTGCATGGACTATTCCAATAGGTGCGAGCGCACCGAAGGCAGCTGCTGTAATTCATACTGATTTTGAACGTGGCTTTATTCGCGCAGAAGTAACTGCATTTAATGATTATATTGAATGTAATGGTGAACAAGGTGCAAAAGAAGCCGGTAAATGGCGTTCAGAAGGAAAGGAATATATTGTTAATGATGGTGATGTTATTTTATTTCGCTTTAATGTCTAAAATATTTTATGGATTCACCTTTTCACCTTGCCTTTCCCGTTAAAGATATAGAAACAACGCGTCTTTTTTATACTGAAATTATAGGTTGCGTTGTTGGTCGTGAGGCAGAACGCTGGATCGATTTTAATTTTTTTGGTCATCAAATTTCAGCACATCTGGTAGATGCATTAGAAGAGATAGCTACAAATCCTGTCGATGGTGAATCTGTTCCTGCACGACACTTTGGTTTGGTACTGGAATGGAATACATGGCATGACTTTGTTGAACAGCTAAACAAAAAAGAAGTGGATTACTTAATTAAACCGACGATAAGATTCGAAGGTGAAGTTGGAGAACAGGCGACATTTTTTATTACTGATCCCAGTGGCAATGCACTTGAATTTAAATCATTCAAGGATAGTGAACAATTATTTGCCACAAGCTAAAATTAGTTATGAGTAAGGAAAGCAGAGTTTCATTACCAAAAAAACCAGTCAAGCCTGATCCTTCAGAATGCTGTAATCGTGGCTGTGAAAACTGTGTTTATATCTATTATGAAAAAGCACTTAAGCGATGGGAAGAAAAAATAGAAAAGATAAAAAAGAAAAGTATGTAATTTAATTTTCAATATCTACATCATATTTTGATTTCATATAATCAATTCCATAAGTCATAACTTTTGTCCATGCCGTCTCTATTTCATCTTTATACATTGGATCAATGATACTGACAGTTTCTAATAGAGTTTCTAGCCAAATATCATAAAGTTCAGGGCGAATATCCAAGACAGATTTTGAATGTCGTTTTGCCACTATATCCAGATATGTAGAGGCAGCATCATTACTTTGAGTTGCTAACATAATCATATATATAGATGCATGTAACATCATTTTTTGGTTTTCCATATCCGTGTTTGAAAATTTTTCACGTATTTCAGAATTTGAGATGACAAATTTTTGATAAAAAAGTGACAGAAATTTTGGGTTAGTCTGGCAACGCTCAAGACTGCCACTAAACACTTTTAATGTAGTTTCATCAATTTGCATGAGGTGGAGTCTAATCTCCGTCACATCAAAGAGTTTGCGCTAGATCAAGTTTTAACGGTTGTACTAACTGAAATCTCAATTATTTCTTTAGAAATAGAATATAAAATTCTATTTTAACCAAGCAGTAAACTTTGATCTTTCCCATGGATTATCCATCCATGACGTATCGGGCAAAGGTAGGTTCATGGCTTCATTTACCGGCAACCAACCATTAGGAAGTGAAAAATAAGCCGTAGAACCTTTACGTGTTACCCAGGTAATTTTTTTATTCTTTTCACTGGTTAACGCGACATCTAAGGTTAGTCGACAATCCTGAGCAACATAATCCAGAACTTGTTGATGATTTCCGTCTTTCCATAACTGTGGCGCAACTGATCCATCGATGTCTTCGGGCTTGCTAACACCAATTGATTTAGCTGCAGCATTTAGTCCAATGACAAAACCTTTACCACAAAAAAAATGAAACATCATATCGATATGATTTAAGGCAAGCTCACGACAATCATCAAGTCTGCCGGATTCTTCAGCGAGGATATCAAAGTCAAAACCTAGGCCGTTGTGTGTGACAATGGTATAGCCTTGTTTTACCTTATCTATGAGGCATTCAACAAAACTACATAAGTCCTCAACGCTCATTTTTTCAGCTGCATTGTCATTTGAATCTATGGAATAAAATACTTCCGCTTTGTCTGTATCTTCGCACCAGAACGCAGCACAACTTATTCCCAATGGACGATGATCATGCAGATCGCCAAAATCCTCAGGAAGAATTTTGGCAGTTTCAATATCAAAACCACAGTATTTTTTAGTCATAAGTTAAACGAGAAATTTATATAGTAAGCTTATAAGCAAATAATTTGTTTTCAATAATTTGCGGTATTAGTAGTAAGTTTTTTTCTGGTAATTCCAGCTTGTCAGAATCAGCAATAGCTGAATGGATAAATAAAAATGAAAGTAAAGTGCTTAAAATGAAATTCACACTACATGTAAACCTAGAGCTAACTCCTCATGCGAATATTAGTGTTATTAAAATTAGTCGGAAAAAAATAAGTGTTTTAATTCTTCACCTGGATTTTTAGCTTTCATAAAAGCTTCGCCAACAAGAAAAGCATTGACGTTATTTTTACGCATTAATTTTACATCGTCTTGAGTATGTATGCCGCTTTCGGTAACGACCGTACGATCATGAAATACATCAGTCAATAAACCTAATGTCGTATCAAGATCGGTTTCAAACGTATGTAGATTTCGATTGTTAATACCGATTAATGGTGTTCGTAGCATCATGCCGCGTGATAGTTCTTCTCGATCATGTACTTCTACTAATACATCAAGCCCTATTTCATCCGCTACGCCAACCAAATCCTGCATTTGCATATCTGACAGTGCAGAGACAATTATTAAAATACAATCTGCACCAATAACTTTTGCTTCATGTATTTGATAAGGATCAATCATGAAATCTTTACGTAAAATAGGTAAATCACAAGCAGCGCGCGCTTGTTTTAGATATTCATCTGAACCTTTGAAATATTCAATATCTGTTAAAACAGATAAACAGCACGCACCATTGTCAGCATAACTTTTTGCTATAACATCGGCTTGAAAGTCTTCGCGGATGACACCTTTACTTGGTGATGCTTTTTTAATCTCAGCAATAATGCCGGGATTACCTTCCTCAATTGTTCCGAGTAATGCAGCATTAAAACCATATTGCGATTCACAATCTTCTGCTCGATGTTGCATATCTTTAGCGGAACTGCTTCTTTTGCAATGAGCAACATATTCTGCTTTATAGGCCAGAATGTTTTTTAAAATATCAGGAGTGTTGTCTTGCATGGGACTAAGCTTTAAATGATTGGCTATGTTGAATAAGTTGTTCGAGTTTTTGTTTAGCAGCACCAGAAGCAATAGTTGATTGCGCTTTAGAAATGCCATCTTGTATTGAATCTGTAAGACCCGCTGCATAAATTGCAGCACCGGCATTAAGGCAAACGATATCTTTTGCTGTACCATCGGTATTGTCTAAAACAGATTGCATCATGTTTAAACTATCATCAACACCGTTGACTGCTAATGCAGTGATATCCTGTAATTCCATACCAAAATCGATAGGGCTAATTTCGTAATTATTAATCTGCCCGTCTTTTAATTCTGCAATATGTGTTTTAGCTGAAATACTTATTTCATCTAATCCATCTTCTGAGTGAACAACTAAGACATGTTCGCTGTTCAGTTTTTTCAATGTTTCAGCAAGTGGATTGATCCAGTCTTTACTGAAAACTCCAATGACCTGATTCGGCGCGCCGGCAGGATTAGTCAACGGGCCGAGTACATTAAATAAAGTACGAATACCGAGTTCACGACGCGGACCGATGGCATGTTTCATTGCACTGTGATGCATAGGTGCAAACATAAAACCGATACCGACATTTTCAATGCAGCTCTCTACTTGAGCACCATTTAATTCCAGATTAACTCCTGCGGCTTCCAATACATCGGCACTACCAGATTTACTCGAAACAGAACGATTGCCATGTTTTGCTACTTTTGCACCACTAGCAGCAACAACAAACGCTGACGTTGTTGAAATATTAAAAGTATTCGCACCATCACCACCAGTGCCACAGGTATCAACTAAATTCGTTTTATCTACATTTACTTTTTCAGCAAGCTCGCGCATGACTTCAGCTGCAGCCGTTATCTCATCAACACTTTCACCTTTTAATCGTAACGCAACCAATAATCCGCCAATTTGTGCCGGTGTTGCTTCGCCTTGCATAATAGTTTTCATAACTACATGCATATCATCACGACTTAAGTTCTTGCCGCTGATCACTTCGTTAATTGCTGTTTGGATATTCATAGGTAGAGGTACTGTTTATTTGTTGTTGAGAAAGTTTGACAATAATTCATGGCCGTATGATGTCAAGATTGATTCAGGATGAAACTGTACGCCTGATATTGCTAATTCTTTATGTTTAACACCCATGATCTCATCCATTTCGCCGTCTTTTGTTTGCGTCCATGCGGTGATTTCAAAACAATCAGGTAACGATTCTTTTTCAATAACCAAAGAATGATAACGTGTCGCAGTGTACGGATTTTCAAAACCTTTAAAAATATCGGTATTGTTATGATAAATATCTGATGTCTTTCCGTGCATTATATTATGTGCATGCACTATCTTGCCGCCAAAAGCCTGCCCAATGCTTTGGTGACCAAGGCAAACACCTAAAATTGGTATTTGTTCTTTAAATTTATTTATTACATCTATTGAAATGCCCGCTTCATTTGGTGTGCAGGGACCCGGAGAAATAACAATATGTTCTGGTGAAAGTTTTTCGATTTCCGCGACAGTAATTTGATCATTACGATAGACGTGTACATCTTGATCCAATTCACCAAAGTATTGAACCAGGTTATAGGTAAAGGAATCGTAATTGTCGATCATTAATAACATAGTATTACCTTATTTAACTCAGGCCTTTTTCAGCCATACTAACGGCTCTAAAAATTGCTCGGCCTTTATTCATGGTCTCATCCCATTCGTTTCTAGGCACTGAATCGGCGACAATGCCTGCCCCAGCTTGTATATGCAAGGTTTTATCTTTAATCACTGCGGTGCGGATAGCAATAGCGGTATCCATATTTCCATTCCAGGATAAATAGCCAACAGCACCTGAATAGATACCACGTTTAACAGGTTCTAGTTCATCAATAATTTCCATTGCACGAATTTTTGGTGCGCCTGAAACAGTGCCTGCTGGAAAAGTAGCGCGTAACACATCCATTGCGCTCATGCCGTCTTTCAATTTTCCTGTGACATTTGAAACGATATGCATTACATGAGAATAACGTTCAATAATCATTTTATCGGTTAGTGTCACGCTGCCCATTTCAGCTACGCGACCCGCATCATTACGACCTAAATCAATCAACATTAAATGTTCAGCCAATTCTTTTGGATCTTGTAACAAATCTTTTTCAAAAGCTAAATCTTCTTCATCTGTTTTTCCGCGTGGGCGTGTTCCCGCTATCGGCCTGACAGTAACCATATCATCTTCAAGCCGCACTAATATTTCTGGTGATGAACCAACAATTTGAAAGCCACCTAAATCCAGAAAATACATATAAGGTGATGGATTGAGGCAACGCAATGCGCGATATAAATCAACCGGTTTAGATTCAAAAGGAATAGAAAGACGTTGTGATAAAACCACCTGCATGCAGTCACCATCAACAATGTATTGTTTTATTTTCTCAACTCCGGCTTCATAATTTGCTTGAGTAAAGCCTGAAACAAAATCTTTTTCATTAACAGTGCGAGATCCATTTGATTTCGTTTTATCGATTTGTTTATTAGCGAGCAATTTAACTAATTCATCAAGTCGTTGTTGCGCATTTGAAAATGCATTTGCGTTATCTGGATCTGCATGAACAATAATGTGCAATTTGCCACCAAGATTATCGAACACGACAACCTCATCTGAGACCATTAATAAAACATCGGGTGAACCGAGGGGATCTTCTTTTTCGTTTATATCGTTTTTATTTAAGCGCGGTTCGATGTATCTAATGGTTTCATAACCAAAATATCCGACGAGCCCGCCATTAAAACGAGGCATGCCTTCAATTTCTGCCACCTTATAGGTTTGTTGAATCTTTTCTATTTCAGCTAATGGATCATCGACGCTATATTCTTCAATAACATTACCGTTTTCTTTTATTGTTATTTGATTAGCATTTGCAGTAATAATTTTATTCGCGGGTAAACCGATAATAGAATAGCGCCCCCACTTTTCTCCGCCTTGTACGGATTCAAATAAATAAGTGTACGGTGCAGCACACAATTTCATGTAAGTGCTAAGTGGCGTATCAAGATCGGCCAATACTTCACGCATTAAAGGAATACGGTTATAGCCTTGTGTCGCGAGTTGATTGAATTCGGTTTCGTTGAGCATCGCGTTTAATGAAAAAGTTGTGGTAAGTCTGCTAATGAATCAACAACCGCATCGGGGTTTGTGTCACGGATATCATTGCCATGATTATAACCGTAACTTACACAGACAATTTGAAAGTTGGCAGCTCGCGCCGCTTTTACATCGCTGACAGAATCACCAATCATTAACGATTTTTTAGGATCAACTTTGAATTCAGATGCTGCATGCAATAAAGGTAAAGGATGAGGTTTTTTCTTTGGCAAAGTATCTCCCGCGATAATAATGCTCATATCATCTTTAATGCCCAGCTTCTCTAAAATAGGGTGAACAAATTGACCACTTTTATTTGTGACACAACCAAGTTTAATATTTTTTTCTTTTAGATAATCGATACCTTCACGAACACCGGGGTAACAAACGCTCAAGTCACACATGTTTTTGCTATAGATATCCATAAATCTTATAAAAGCCTTTTCAAAAAGTTCTGATTTTGCTTCGCCATCAATATCATTTGTCAATGCTCGATGTAATAACTTTTCAATGCCATTACCAACCCAGTTACGAATACTATTAATTTCTCTTTCTTCGATTGAAAATTCTTGTAGCGTTTTATTAACTGCATTTGCGAGATCTGGAATGGAATCAACTAGCGTTCCATCAAGATCAAGTAATACAAGTTCGGGTGTTTTAATAGGCATAAGATAAAAAATGAATAAATCGGGTAGGCTACTAGTTGTTCGCTAATTTTAATTGTTCTCGCATTGATGAGATTGTTGCTTTGTAATCATCGCTGCCAAAAATAGCAGAACCAGCAACAAAGGTATCTGCGCCTGCTTCAGCAATTTCACGAATATTATCAACTTTGACACCGCCATCGATTTCAAGTCGAATTTTGTGACCGGAATCATCAATCAATTTTCGCGCTGCTTTGAGTTTATCTAAAGCAGAATGAATGAAAGATTGGCCGCCAAAACCGGGGTTAACGGACATCAATAAAATCATATCGACTTTATCCATGACATATTCAAGTGCATCAAGCGGTGTTGCCGGATTGAAAACCAGTCCTGATTTACAACCATTATCTCGTATTAATTGTAAGGTCCGATCAAGATGTTCAGAGGCTTCAGGGTGAAAAGTAATATAATTCGCACCCGCCTTAGCAAAATCGGGAATGATACGATCAACAGGCTTTATCATTAAATGCACATCTAATGGTGCGCTGATACCAAAATCACGCAACGCTTGTACGATAACCGGACCAAATGTCAAATTAGGGACATAATGGTTATCCATGACATCAACATGGACAAAATCAGCGCCCGCAGCCAAAACAGCCTCGGTGTCTTCACCTAACCGGGCCATGTCAGCAGATAAAATTGAAGGTGCAATTACTGGGTCAAACATCTTAATAAACCGTTTATTTTCATATATATCCGATAAAGAGCGAACTTTACCCGATTAGCCTACATGTTGCACGAATTGCAGGGGTGATTGTGTTGTTTTGGTACGTTGTTTGCGGAGATCTTCTTCAATACAAAATTTGCACTTATATGGTTTTTTGAAGTCGAACTTGTTGCTATACCCATGATACTTGGAAATGCGGAATTTAGAGTGCGTCTATTTTTATTCAGAGTGAGGCACGACGACGCGCATGGCCGCCTCCTGCAAGGAGGAGTA
>JAJFKK010000034.1 GCA_021773245.1 Gammaproteobacteria bacterium
ACACTAGGACACAGAGAGATTGGCAAAATCGAAGGAGAAGAACTAATAGCGGACGGCAAAGTAGTTGGTAAATTTATCGGCAAAAAATGCGCCGGAGCAGCAGCAATAATATTCTTCTTTAGTGAACTTGAAATGCCACTAATCAAATAATAATGAAAAATCTTATATTGATTTTATTAGTTCTTATCATCTCTGCCTGTGGTGAACCTGTTTCACAACCAAAAGCGATGTTAGCTGAAAAACTTGATTGTCCAGAAGGTAGCCTCCCTGAAATAGAAAGATGGGGCGGATTAGGAGAAAACGGTTGGTTACAAGCATGTAAAATGAAGCATGGTTTATTTACAGCTTGGCATGGCGAAGTCAAAGCTGTTGAAGGAAATTATGTTAATGGTGAAGAAGATGGCATATGGAAATTCTGGGATAAAAACGGAAGAAAATATAAAGAAATTACTTATGAAAACGGTAAGAAAATATCTACAAAGGATTATAACTAATGTCTGCTTCTGGCCGAACAAAGAGTTACCATAAAACAGACCCAAAGCGGACATAAAGGATAAGTGATGCCGGAAAATAAAAAATGGATTTTCTTTAGTCTTTTTGTATGGCTGCATCTCACTTTTAGTCTCTATCCTATACCGTTTCAACGTGCTGAACAGATTCACCAAGATGCTAAAGAAGCTGTTGAAATAACTAGGTCAAACCTTGAGGCAGGTTTTAAGCCAGATAAGTATTCAACTTTGACAGTAGAGCAATGGGAAACAAATCTAACTATAAATTATTGGTATTATTGGATTGTAGCTTTATTTTTTCTAATGGGTGGCTTTGTATCAACATATTTGCTTTACAAGAAATCAAATAAATGGCCTGTTTTTATGATTACAACAGCTTTAATTTGTCTAATTTATAATTTATATCCATATTCGAAAGCTGGACCGCTAATTGAGGAATATTTAAATCTAATAAAGGTTGTTCTGGAATATTCACATTACAAAATATTTTATTTCTCTACTGTATTCGATTTATATTTAATCATATTAATTGGTTTTTCTATTTATGAAGTATTGAAAATGAGAGAACGACTTTGATGCCTGCTTCTGGTCGAAATATGAATGATGATAAGACAAACCCAAAGCAGTCATAATAAACAGCTATGAATAAGTTACCTTGTCCAAATTGTAAAGATTTAACGTTTACCAAATGGCAAGTAATGAAAATTGGAAAATTTGTAAATCTTAGATGTAGTAACTGCAATTCAAAAGTTGCAGTTCCAACTTTTAAATTAGTTCTGTTTTCTCTTTACTCGCAACTTACCGGTTTCTTTGGCCTTATAGCTCTTGTAAGTTTAATGCCAAGTCCGTTTTCAATAACTGCATTCTCAATAGTTGGTTTAATTGGTTATGTTGTTGGTTTAATGCCAGCAGTATTCTTTTATATTAATACAACAGAATTAATTTCAAAAAGTGTTTGATATTTTGATAGTTAAAAACAGACTAACTTCCGCTTCTGGCCGAACATGAATGAAAATAAAGAAGCTGCCGTAGGACTTACAAAAGCAATTTCTATTATATATTTTATATTAGGTCTGGGCGTTATTGTTGCTGCTCTTAACGAGATAGAAATAAATGGAATAGTATTAAATTGGAAGTACGATATATGGGCACCAATATTTATAATGATTATTGCCTTAGCAACCATAAGAAAAACAAAATGGGGGCGTTGGCTTTCTTATCCATTTTCAATTGTTATCCTTATAGGAGTACCAGTCGGAACAATTTTAGGTGGTTTTATGCTTTGGCATTTAACAAAATATCGTGCTGCATTTACACGATGGTATTAGCAACTAACAAGGCACTCTTTAGCGGACATTATAAATAGAAATATATAAAAGCTATTAATATGAAAGATGCTCCCAATAAAATACCAAGCTCAAGAATATGTGTTTTGAGATATTCTGACGAAGTCGTTATTTGTTCAAATATTGCGGGGTTGAAATCTATTGGTCTTTGGATGCAACGGTTGGCTGATTCTAATCCAAAAGAAGCTTATCATTTTCATTTGCTGTGGGAACTTGAATCAGACGAATGTAAGTTTGATGGAGTATTACCTAAAAATATTTGGTTTCTTGCTGAAGCTGAACATGCATCAAAAAGAAATGAATCTCCCGATGGAACTACACGCGTTGAACAAGAATTAACATTTCAAGTAGTGACTGAAGAAACACTAGATGAATTAGCTGAGCAACAAAAGTCTGGTTTAATTCCTGAGTCTTGGCTAAAAGATGACTCAAGTTACGAGGTTAATTGTAAATGATACTTATGTCTGCTTCTGGCCGAAATACGAATGATGATAAGATCGAGCCAAAGCGGACTATTCTTTTTAATAGTTAAATTCGATTTATGACAAGGATGTGTTAATTGAAATTAAATTTAGACAAGTTATTTTTAGTAACGACTCTTATACTTTTATTTCCTATAAACGCTTCGGCAAATGGTGGAGGACCACTTCTTCTATTTATTAGTGGCTCTGTATTTATATTTGGACAAATATGGATTTTGGTATCTGAAACATATCTATATACAAAGTTTGTTAAGTTAAACGTTTCGACTGCTTTCAAACAAGTTTTTATTGTTAATTTAGCTTCAACAATAATAGTCGGTCTAGGATTTCCTTTTTTATTAGCTGTTATCACGGCCTTCGGAATGAGTTTGCCAGATCCTTACGGAGATTATATGTCTTTAATAGGTACTTGGGTTTACGATACTGCTCCATACATAGAATACCTGCCTTATTTCACTGTTTTTTGGCTAATCATTACTTTCTTCTTAACTGTGCTATGTGAACGTTGGTTTCTGTTACGAATATGGGCTAAAAATAATATTAATTCGCCTATAAATGTGAACTCTTTAATGTGGAGAGTTCACTTAGTAAGTTATACAGGTTTAATAATAATTATTTTAATTATGTGGGGTGATTTCCTTGGTTTTACGTCAGAAACATAATTAATCACTAATGACTGCTTCTGGCCGGAATAAGAATGATGATAGGATCGACTCAAAGCGGGCATTAATTGTTGATTATTAAAAAATGGAATTATTAATCTTTTTAGGTTTATTCATTGCCTCAGCGTTAGTAAATTTATGTGGTCGTTCTATTCTTTGGAAAGAACTACAAGTTATAAGTGATTTATCTGATAAGAATAATTCAACTAACTTATTTGTTGCTACAATAAACTATGTGATTGCATCAGCCTGTGTGGCGTTAATATATTTTGGTTCAGATTCGATAAAGACTATTGTTTTCACATGTATGTGTCTTGGAATAATTTTCAAGTCAATCCAGATGTTTCAAGAAGCCGGCTTTAATCAAGTTACAACTAAAACAAAAATAAAAGCTTCTGTATTTTGGATTGCTCAGGCAATTGGGTTTACATTTGCTACATATTTTTTATGGTTAACCACACATTCTATATAATTTATTATGTCTGCTTATGGCCGAACTCTCCATAGGCTGATCACCCAAAAAATAAAGTTAGCTCATAAAAGTTTATTTACTTTCTGCAAATTGCACTTGATGTAATTTGGCGTAATGCTTTTGCAGTTTTAACAGCTCATCGTGTTTCCCTTGTTCGACAATCCGTCCTTTATCTAAGACAACAATATAATCTGCATTTTCAATCGTCGATAATCGATGTGCAATAATTAAACAGGTGCGTCCTTTTTTAACATTCTCCAAAGCAGATTGGATATGTCGCTCTGATCGCGTATCAAGTGAAGAAGTTGCTTCATCTAAAATTAATAAAGGTGAGTCTTTTAATAGTGCTCTTGCAATCGCTAAGCGTTGTCTTTGACCGCCTGATAAGCGTGTTCCATCTTCACCAATGATCGTCGACATTTTTTCGGGTAATTCATTAATAAACTCTGTCGCGCATGCTGCTTCCGCCGCGGCCAATACTGCGTCATCTGTAACGTCTTTCAATTCACCATAAGCAATATTGTTTCGGACTGTGTCATTGAACAGCACAACATCCTGACTGACATAAGCAATATTTTTACGTAAGGACATTAATGACAATTCATTAATTTCAATATCATCATAATAAATTGAACCTGATTTATGTTGATAGAATCGTGGCAATAAATTTGCCAGTGTTGTTTTACCACTACCCGATTCACCTACTAATGCGATGGTTTCCCCTGGGTCTATACTCAATGAAATATTTTGCAGCGCATTGGTCTCAGATTCAGCATATGAATACGACACATCACGGAACTCAACTTTACCTTTTGCATTACTTAGTTCTTTACTGCCGGTATTAAGCTCAACATCGGTATCCAATAATGAAAAAACACTTTCACATGCAGCCAGGCCTTTTTGGATATGTTCATTAACACTTGCCAGTCGTTTTAACGGCCCCATTATCATTGCAATTGCGGCAAAAAATGAAACGAAGTCGCCTGTATCTATACTTCCAGACATCGCTTGTTGTGTAGCAACGTAAATAATAATAGCGAGAAGAACGGCCGTTATCATCTGTATCGCTGGCCCCGTTGCTACAGAGGCTTGAACAAATTTCATTGCAAAACGGCGATGTGAATTAATTGTATTGAAAAATCTTTGCTTCTCAACTTCTTGACCACCGTAAAGTTTAATTACTTTCTGCGCATCAAAACTTTCCGAAAGCACATCATGCAGTTCACCCATCGTACCCTGAACTTTACGGCTCATTTTACGTATTCTTCTTTTGATAATCGTTACAATGATTCCGATAACTGGTGCCGATAACAAACATATTAAAGCCATTAGCCAATCAACATAAAACATCCAGGCAAGTAGTCCAATCACCGATAGGGAGTCTCGAACAAGCGTCGAAATAGCGTTAGTCGATGCTTCCTTAATTTGAGTCACATCGTAAGTAAAACGGGACATCAAACTACCGGAATTATTCTGATCATAAAATGAAGCAGGAAAATCAATTAGGCGTTCGAACATTGCTTGCCGCAAATCCATGATGACTTTATTCGCGACCCAATTGAGTGATAAATTACTAACATATGCTGCTAATCCACGTATGGCGAATAAACCAACAAATAAGAAGGGCATTAAAGCTATTGTGTCAGGATCCTTTTCGATAAAAGCGCCATTCAATAAAGGCTGCATTAAAGCGGGGATTGCCGGATCGGTTCCGGCCAATATAATCATGCTAATAATGGATAAGAAAAATACACGCCAATAGGGAATAACATGACTGAGCAGTCTTCGATATAAGACTACATCTGTACTAATTGACGAACCCAAAATTAATTCTCCTTTTAAATCAGCGTGTTATTAGGCTTATAGTGCCCGTAAGCATAAATTACTACGATAGTAGAAATATGCAAAATTAAGAATAATAACAGGCTTCGATTGAGTATAATGAAAGACTTATGTCACTTAAACATCCAATAATTGCAGTTACAGGTTCTTCAGGTGCTGGCACTAGTGTCGCTAAAAGCGCTTTTGAATACATGTTTAAAAAAGACGGTATAAAGGCAGGCGTGATAGAAGGCGACTGTTTTCATCGTTATGACCGTGCAGAAATGGACGAACGTTGTACTGAGGCCGAAGAAAAAGGTGAACATTTAACTCACTTTGGGCCAGAAGGTAACTTATTTGAAGATCTGGAATCACTTTTTGAAGAATACGGTGAAAAAGGCACTGGGAAACGACGTTTCTATATCCATGACGAAAAAGAAGCGTCACAACATGGCCTGCCTCCCGGAAGCCTAACGCCTTGGGAAGCCATACAGGAAGAGACAGATGTACTATTTTATGAAGGTCTACATGGTGGCGTTGTAACCGATACCGTTAATGTTGCGCAACATGTCGATTTACTAATCGGTGTGACTCCCATCATTAATCTGGAATGGATGCAAAAAATACATAGAGATCGGTCCATAAGAGGCTATTCAACCGCCGATGCAACCAAACTGATTTTGGACCGAATGTATGATTATATGCATTACATTACGCCACAATTTTCCCGAACTGATATTAATTTCCAGCGTGTACCGACTATCGACACTTCTAATCCATTCGAAACAGATTATGTTCCTACCAATGATGAGAGCTTTAGCGTTATCCATATTCGCAATCAAGACAGGATCGACGTAGATTTTCGATATCTATTGGAGATGCTCGAAGGATCAATGATGTCCAGCCCTACTACCATTGTTGTTCCTGCGGGCAAGAAAGTTTTTGCCATGCAGTTAATTTTAACGCCATTATTACGCAAATTAATCGCTCAAAAGAGTGCTTAATAGCTGCTTTTAGTATGAGATTAGCCGTAAATCAATTAATATCACCATCATTATGCGTACTATATTAGTTTTAAATCCAAAAGGTGGCAGCGGGAAAAGCACCGTTGCAACGAATATTGCGAGCTATTTTGC
>JAJFKK010000035.1 GCA_021773245.1 Gammaproteobacteria bacterium
AGAATGGGCAGAATCAGGATTATTAAACATTGTTGGTGGATGTTGCGGTACAACGCCAGATCATATTCGGGAAATGGCTAAAGTTGTCGAAGGCGTTAAACCAAGAAGAATTCCAGAACTCCCCGTTATTCAACGATTAAGCGGATTGGAACCCTTTAACATCACTCCCGAGGTTAATTTTGTGAATGTCGGTGAGCGAACGAATGTAGCCGGCTCTCCTCTTTTCCTCAGGTTAGTTAAAGAAGAAGAAAATTTGGATGCAGCTCTCGATGTTGCAAGACAACAAGTTGAAAACGGTGCTCAGATTATTGATGTCTGTATGGACGAAGGCATGCTCGAATCCGAGCAGTTGATGGAAGATTTTCTAAAACTGATCGCTTCGGAACCGGATATAAGCCGCGTTCCTATCATGATCGACTCTTCAAAATGGAGCGTGATTGAAGCCGGACTGCGTTGTGTTCAAGGCAAAGGTATTGTTAATTCAATTAGCCTAAAAGAAGGTGAAGAAAAATTTATCGCTAACGCTAAATTAGTCAGGCGTTATGGTGCAGCTGTTGTCGTCATGGCTTTTGATGAAGATGGTCAAGCTGATAGTACAGAACGTCGTTTTGAAGTTTGTAAACGTTCCTATGACATTCTCGTAGATCAGATTGGTTTTCCTCCAGAGGATATTATTTTCGATCCCAATGTTTTAACAGTTGCTACCGGCATGGAAGAACACAATAACTATGCTGTTTCTTTCTTTGAAGGAACAAAATTAATTAAAGAACACTTACCTCATGCATTAGTAAGTGGCGGTTTAAGTAATGTCTCGTTTTCATTCCGCGGAAATAATCCTGTTCGCGAAGCGATGCATTCCGCATTTTTATATCACGGCATTAAAGCTGGCTTAGATATGGGAATTGTTAACGCAGGTCAATTAGGTATTTATGATGATATCCCTAAAGACTTATTAGAATACGTAGAAGATGTTTTATTAAATCGTCGTGATGATGCAACCGATCGCATGGTTGAATTTGCAGAAACGGTGAAAGAAGGCGCAACTAAAGAAAAGAAAGTTGATCTCGAATGGCGCAAAGGTTCTGTTGGCGATCGATTGACGCATGCATTAGTAAAAGGTATTTCAGAATACATTGTAGAAGATACTGAAGCAGCACGACAACAAGCAGACAAACCATTACACGTTATAGAAGGTCCTTTAATGGACGGCATGAATGTCGTCGGAGATTTATTTGGCGCAGGAAAAATGTTTCTGCCTCAAGTTGTTAAGAGCGCTCGTGTAATGAAAAAAGCAGTCGCCTATTTATTGCCATACATAGAAGAAGAAAAAGTTAAAAGTGGCGATGTAGAAATAAAAAATAATGGAAAAATTATAATGGCCACTGTTAAAGGCGACGTACATGATATCGGAAAAAATATTGTCGGCGTTGTTTTACAATGCAATAACTTTGAAGTAATCGATCTTGGTGTCATGGTGCCTGCTCAAAAAATACTGGATGCTGCTCGAGAACAAAAGGCAGACATCATAGGTTTGAGTGGACTGATTACTCCTTCATTAGATGAAATGGTACATGTTGCTAAAGAAATGCAGCGTCAAAATTTTTCTCTACCGTTAATGATTGGCGGAGCAACAACTTCACGCGCACATACTGCGGTTAAAATTGATTTAGGTTACGAGCAAACCGTTGTGCATGTTAAAGATGCATCCAGAGCTGTAGGCGTATCAACTAAATTACTCAGTGTCGAAATGAAAGATGATTTCAGCAAAGAAATTAAATCTGATTATGATGAGCTGAGAGAGCGTCATAAAGGCAAACAATCAAAAACAAAATGGTTGTCTATCGAGAAAGCAAGAGAAAATCGATTTAAAACAGATTGGGAAAATTATACGCCACCAGTTCCTAAAGAGTTAGGTGTAAAAATATTCGATGACTATCCATTAGAAGAATTAAAAGATTATATCGACTGGACACCTTTTTTTATTGCATGGGAACTTGCAGGAAAATTCCCAAGAATACTAGAAGATAAAATTGTTGGAGAAGAAGCTACAAAACTATATGAAGACGCAAAGACAATGTTAGATAAAATTGTGTCTGAAAAATGGTTTACTGCAAAAGGCATGTTTGGCCTCTTCCCTGCGAATTCAATTGGTCATGACGACGTAGAGATTTATACCAATGAAAAACGCGATGGTATATTAGAAACCATACATTCTTTACGTCAGCAAACACAACGGCCACCTGGACAAGCAAATCATGCTCTAGCAGATTTTGTTGCACCAGAAGAAACGCATATTAAAGATTATGTGGGGGCTTTTGCCGTAGCTACTGGTTTTGGTATGGAAGATCGCATCAAAGCCTTTGAAGATGATCATGATGATTATAGTGCCATTATGTTAAAAGCAATTGCCGATCGATTTGCTGAAGCATTTGCTGAATGCTTACATCAGAGAGTAAGAAAAGAGTTCTGGGCTTATAACTCAGATGATGGTCTAGATAACGACGCATTGATAGCTGAAAAATATCAAGGCATACGCCCTGCCCCCGGTTATCCTGCGTGCCCGGATCATACTGAAAAAGCTTTATTGTGGGACTTACTCAAAGTTGAAGAAAATACTGGTATACAAATAACAGAATCGTTTGCTATGTATCCAACTGCGGCGGTATCTGGCTGGTATTTTTCTAACCCTAATTCAAGATACTTCGGCTTAGGTAAAATAAATAAAGACCAGGTGGAAAATTACGCAAAAAGAAAAGGCATGTCCTTACAAGAAATTGAACGATGGCTAGCACCAAATTTAGGCTATGATGTATAAGAAGCTATATTACATTTAAGTTAATTTATTTTTTACCGCCATAAAACGTTTTTGAATTTTTAGTAATTAGCTCGCACTCAATCTCATCAAGCTGATAACCACCTTTACTAAACTCATGCATCAAGTCAGTTTCTTTTTTATCTAAATGGGCATTAGGTTTATCTAATAATAGATGCCCTAGTTCGTGAGCCAGCCGAAACTCTGATGGTTCTGAGTTATAGGTTAGTAAAATGGCATGTCCGTTACCTGCTGTTGTTCTAGGAAAGTTTTTTGATGAGATTGCTGCGCCATCACGTTTAGTCCATTTTCCATTGACTTCAACTTCTTTGATATATGTAGATGGCGATTTAGCTGCAGGGATAATATAAACATCTAAACATTGATTATCATCACGATATTGCCTAAGTAAGTTTTTCATTTCGATTGATGTATTTTGTGCTTCTATATCATTCCAAAGCGTTAATTCACCTTCAGACCATGTTAATGCCGTTAATTCATCAATTTTAATGTATTCAATATGTCTTTTTTTAGCTTTCTTAATAATTTCAAAGCTATCTTCTCTACCATATCCATCTAGTTTTAATTTTATTATTTCTATGCCACTTTTTATTTTTAATTCATAATCTTTGCTATCGACAAGTTCTTTGTCTTTGGAAAAGACACGATAGTCATTGAAATTATTTAATGCATTTTCAGCTTCTGCAATTACTCTTCCTGGATGTAAATCCAGAAAATATTGGTATTTAATATTTGATTCATTTTTTATCTTATTTATTACTATTTCTATTCCATCTAAAGCATCTCGTAATTTTCTAAACAGATATTCGCCATGGCTCTCTTTAATCTCTTTATCGACAGGCAGACTTAATTTAAGTGCTTCACGCCAAGTTATTCGCTTTATCAAACCTTTTGTGAATTTTATATTCGGACAACTCTGATTCTTGTTTTTTTCAAATGCTAATTGAGCTTGCAATACTTGCTTAACAGCTAAGTCCTTTTGTTTTTCAAATACTTTTAGTTCTGAGTTGTCAGATAACGCTTTTGTAATAATATAAAAATTAAAACATATCTCTTTCTCAACTGGCATCGAAAAACCCAATGCTGGGAAAGCAAGGAAAAAAAGCAAACAAAACAATTTATTTACATTAATACTCATACCATTTTCTTATAATAATTATCCTAAATGCATAGTGTTTTGATTGAGATAATAATTTATTCGTTTCTCAGTTAGCGTTATCATGACTATAATCAATTTAAGTTAGCGACAAATAAGCAATAATCTTCAGGTTAAATGCCATATTCTAATAGGACAACATAATGAAATACGACAATATTCTCCAAACAATTGGTAACACCCCTCATATTAGGATTAACAAACTTTTTCGAAATGACATAGAAGTATGGATGAAGACAGAAAGTTTTAATCCATGTAGCAGTATTAAAGATCGAATAGCCAGAGCGATGATTGAAGATGCTGAAGAAAAAGGCTTAATAAATAAAGATACTGTCATTATCGAACCTACTTCTGGCAATACGGGTATTGGTTTAGCCTTAGTTGCAGCGGTCAAAGGCTATCGTTTAATACTGACGATGCCAGAGTCAATGTCGATCGAAAGACGAAAACACATGAAAGCACTTGGAGCCGAACTAGTATTAACACCAAAAGAACTCGGTATGGGCGGAACCATAGCTAAAGCAAATGAATTACTTGAAGAAACACCTAATGCCTGGATGCCACAACAATTTCAAAACCCGGCAAATAGTCAGGCACACAAAGATACTACTGCACCAGAAATATTGGCAGATTTTCCTGACGGGCTTGATTATATGATCACGGGTGTTGGAACAGGTGGACATATCACCGGTTGTGCTGAGGCATTAAAAGAGAAAATGACTAATCTACAAGTATTTGCTGTAGAACCTGAAAAGTCACCTGTCATTAGTGGCGGAGAAAAAGGACTGCATCGACTTCAAGGTATTGGTGCCGGTTTTATTCCCGATGTACTTAATGTTGATATTCTCGATGGCACTATTCAGGTTTCAGAAGAAGATTCTTTTGAAATGGCGCGTCGTTGTACCAAAGAAGAAGGTATTTTTATTGGTATTTCCTCTGGCGCCACTTTGGCAGCTGTGAAACAAAAAGAAAGTGAAATGGCTGCTGGCAGTAAAGTTTTAATCTTTAGTTACGATTCTGGCGAGCGCTATTTATCAATTGAGGATTTATTTTAGACCTGTAGTGAATTTATGTTTTAAATCGATAGTTTTGCACTATTCTTAAGGTATGTTTACAAGACAAGAATACTTAAAAATAAGCCAGATGTTTCTTATCTGTCTATTTTTACTTTCTTCTAATTCAAGTCACGCTAGGTATTATAATAACAACCATCATTACCATGGGTATAGTCAATATCATCATGGTTATCAGCATAGGTATAATAGACACTATGGTGTGCATGCCAATATTAGTGACCATGCTGGATACATAATACTTGGAATATTAGGCGTGGCTTTTTTATCACATATTTACAGCAATAATCGTTATAAAAATGAACCGTCTTATCTTCCCAAAAAAACACCTATTGTCTATAAGAAGAATATTCCCAAAAAACAAAAAATCTACATTTATAGAGATTATGAAGGATGGGACTGGTTAGCTAAAGGTAACGCTGAACATGCACTTGATATATTTGCGGTTCAATCACAACAAAATTTAAATTCTGGTATCCCTAAGATTGGCTTTGCAATTGCTGCTGCAAGTTTGGATGAGAACCAAAGAGCTGTGCTAGCAATGCGCAAAGCTATCCGCATTGACTCATCTGCTTTAAATAGAATAATCACCTTTAATATAGATCAAGAAATTAATAACTTAGCCGTCAGCTATGAATTAATGATTACTAAAGATAAATACAATGCTGACAATGCTTTTATGCTGGCCACCTTCTCATATTTACAAGAAGATTTCTTAGCAGCTAATAATTACATTTCTAATAATGACCATAGCCAAAGCGC
>JAJFKK010000036.1 GCA_021773245.1 Gammaproteobacteria bacterium
AATTACGTTCATAACTTATTAGGAATGTGATTAATGAGTATTATAAATAAAATGTTACATGATTTAGAAAAGAGAAATGCTTTTCTAAATGAAAATCAGGATCAAGTGCTTGACGGCTTAAGCTCAGCATACGACTTGGAACTAAGTGAAAAAAATATCTATCCAGTTACCTATGTAATTATATTTAGTTTAATTATTGGTGTGTTTATCTATGTCTATTCATTATTAGAATACGACATATCAAATACTATTACCCTAAAAGAGAAAACACAGACTAATGTAAATCTTCCTGAAAAAAGCCTATTTAAACCAAGCAGCATTAACGAAAATGAAAATAATTTAACTGTTAAAAAAGAAATAGAGCAGGAAAATAATATCAGCTTATTTCAACTTGATACTAATATTTCTATAGAAAAATCATCTTCTAATACTATATTAAAGACTAAAAGTAATCGTATTGATTCTATCCATTTTGAAACAGATATTTCTGGAATAAGTCTTTTAATGAGAATGCCAGATGAAATTGATTATTTGGTTTATGGTTTAAACAATCCCGATAGAACAGTGATAGAAGTAGAAAATGTTGAGCTAGGATTTCGTCTAGAAGATTTGATTCCCGTCGAACCTATCGTGGCGATTCGATATTCAATTAATGATGAGAAGAAATTTAAATTGGTTTTGGAATCAAGACTTCCATTAAAAATTAAAAAAAGTATAACGAGTAAATATGAGAATAATCATGATTTGCTTGTAATGATGGAATACCAACAGCAACAAAAAGAGATAATCAAACAAGATGATATTGAATTAGCAGAAATAGTTGAAAAACAAGTAGAACAAGAAAAAGGCATTATTTTTAAAGGTGATTTAGTAAAAACGTTAGTTAATAAAAGTTCTGATGCTTATGCTGAACAGTTATTTCAGAAAGCATATAATTTATATCAAAAAGGCAATATTTCAGAAAGTTTAAAAAAATTAAACATGTCCCTAAATCAGGATGCAGGACATATTAATGCACGCTCTACTTTAGCATTAATATTGTCTGAGCAAGATAATATCGAATTGGCATATAGTGTTTTGAATGAAGGATTAATTCAATACCCCGAAAATACTGAGTGGATAAAGATGTATGCTCGTTTATTATTAAATGAGGGTAAATATCTGGAAGCTAGTTCAATGCTTGAAAAACAGCAGCCTGAATTTGTTATGAATACAGAATATTATGCGCTACAAGCTGCAATACTACAAAAATTAAGTGGGTTTGAGGACTCGGCAAAAATTTATCGAAATTTATTGCAGGTTAATCCATTAAAAGGTGTTTGGTGGATGGGTTTGGGAATTTCTTTGGAATCTATGAAACGTTATGACGATGCATTGTATGCATATCAAAAAGCGTTTAGTAATGCTTCTGTTGCAAAAGACAGTAGAGAGTTTCTTTCTCATCGTATAAATCGATTAAGTAATCTTTTAGAAGATGAATCCACGTAAAAAAGTCCGCCTGGGCGATCTGTTAATAGATCACAAGCTTATTTCTCAAGCTCAACTCGAAGAAGCATTATCTGATCAGAAAAAAAGTGGTCAAAAACTAGGTCGTGTTCTTATAAATGGTGGCTATCTTACAGAAGATCAAATGCTGGAAGCCTTATCAGAACAACTTAAAATTCCATTTGTTGATTTACTACATTATAAATTTAATCCGGACGTCATTAAATTAATTCCTGAGATTCAATCTCGTCGATTTCGGGCTGTAGCACTAAGTACGGATGATAGCGGCATTCTTGTTGGCATGGCTGATCCTACGAATATATTTGCTTACGATGAATTATCTCGAATATTAGGAAAACCTATAAGATTAGCTGTTGTTAGGGAAATCGATCTTCTTAAAACAATTGATACTGTTTACCGAAAAACAGATCAAATTAGTGGATTTGCAGAAGAGTTAAATGAAGAATTAACAGAAAGTGATATTGATTTAGGTGCATTGCTTGCTGATGCTGATGTGGCAGATGCACCAGTCGTTAAGCTTCTTCAGTCATTATTTGAAGATGCAATTCAAATTAAAGCTTCTGACATTCATATAGAACCTGATGAAAAAGTAATCCGAATAAGACAACGTGTTGATGGTGTTTTACAGGAACATATTATGGATGAAATTCGAATTGCTCCTGCCCTTGTGTTGAGATTAAAGCTGATGGGGGGATTAGATATTTCTGAAAAACGATTGCCTCAAGATGGTCGTTTTAGTTTAAAGATTAAAGAACACAATGTTGATGTGCGTCTTTCAACGATGCCGGTTCAATACGGTGAGTCTGTGGTGATGCGCCTACTTGATCAGTCTGGCGGAACATTGGATCTGAATACTATAGGTATGCCAAAACCATTACTTGAAAGGTTTGATAAATTGATACGACGGCCTCATGGAATGATATTGGTAACAGGTCCTACAGGCAGTGGTAAAACAACAACATTATATGCCGCACTTCAAACATTAAATGTTGCTGAGAAGAAAATTATTACAGTTGAAGATCCTGTTGAATATAAATTACCGCGTATCAATCAGGTGCAAATTAATTCTGATATAGGATTAACATTTTCAGCTGTTTTACGTTCTGCATTACGGCAAGACCCTGATATTGTTCTAATTGGTGAAATGCGTGATGAAGAAACAGCAGAAATTGCCTTGCGTGCTGCGATGACTGGTCACTTGGTGCTTTCTACTTTACATACTAACGATGCAGTAAGTACCGTAAATCGCCTGTTAGATATGAATATAAAGAGTTACTTACTTGCGTCAGCCTTACATGCCATTTTGGCGCAAAGATTAGTAAGACGTGTTTGTGAAAGTTGTGCTCAAGGGGATGAATTAAATGATCAGCAAAAAGCATGGCTAAATAGTTTTGTTAATGAAAAACAATTTAATGTTAGTTTTAAAAAAGGAATTGGTTGTGCGCACTGTAACTACACAGGTTATCAAGGGCGTATCGGTGTTTATGAGTTACTTGAATTTGATAGAAATCTTTCCGATATTTTAAGTCATGGTGAGGCTGGAGATTTTGTGAAAGAAGCAAGAAATACAAAACACTTTAGACCATTAAATATGGTCGCCCTTCAGTATGCAGTTGAAGGTATCACTACTATGGATGAAGTAATAAGAATATCTGCTGATATCGATAGTGTTATAGATAAGGATATTATTCAACATACCGAGGGAGTGAAAGCCTGATGCCTCTTTTTTCTTACAAAGGAAGGAATGCACGAGGAAATTTGATTAATGGAGAAATTGATGCAGGCACTATCGATTCCGTTGCATCACAATTATTTAATATTGGAATTACCCCAATAGATATAAAGGAAAGACAGCCAAAATCTGATTCAGATATATCGTTTTCTGATTATCTTAATAGAAAACCGCCAAACCTTGATGAATTAATTTTGTTCAGTCGTCAAATGTATACCTTAATGAAAGCAGGTGTACCGATAATAAAATCGATTACCGGTTTAATTCAATCTTCAAGAAATTTTAAAATGATTCAAGCGCTAAAAGATATGATAAGTAATCTTGAATCAGGCCGTGATTTATCTAGTTCTTTATCAAGACATCCAAATATATTTGCTCCTTTATACATAAGTATGGTCAAAGTTGGTGAAGAGACGGGAAGATTAGAAGAATCATTTTTTCGAATATCTGAATATTTGGCTCGTGAGAAAGATACAAGAGAGCGTATAAAAGCGGCGCTACGTTATCCCTCATTTGTGATTGCCGCAATTGTTATAGCGCTTGGAATTATTAATGTATTTGTGATTCCTGTTTTTGCCGATTTATTTGCAAAAGCAGAAGTGGAGTTACCTTGGCAAACAAGATTATTAATTGGTACTTCTGATTTTTTTGTTCAGTGGTGGCCTATAATAATAGTTACATTGATAGGAGTAATAATCTCCCTACGTATATATGTGCAAACAGAGAATGGACGTTATCTTTGGGATCAGTACAAATTAAGAATACCAATAGTCGGTGATATTATTTACAGAGCGACATTATCACGATTTGCCAGATCATTTGCTATGGGGTTAAAGTCAGGCGTGCCTCTATTACAGTCTTTAGTCGTTGTATCTCGCTCAGTCGATAATGAATTTATTAGTGAAAAAATAATTAGTATGAGAACGGGTATTGAGCGTGGTGAATCTTTAACTCGTACAGCATCATTGACGAAAATGTTCACACCATTAGTTATTCAAATG
>JAJFKK010000037.1 GCA_021773245.1 Gammaproteobacteria bacterium
TGCAAAACCATTAGGACTCTCAGTTCGGGGGGTCGGAGGCGAACACACACCAGTCGGAGCGGACGGCACGGTAGATATCTCACCCTCAGCAAGATTCTGTATAACCGAGGCAGAAATCATTACGGCTCTTTACAAAGGCATTGCGATTTTGAAAACTGAAGAAAGCAATAATTAAAAAGTCGTTTACTGAACGAACCGTTGTCTTTAAAGTCATTTAAACAATACTTACGAGCTTTGTAGAAAACTAATTTTAATTATGAATCGTAAAATTTTTATTATCTTCACTATTATTCTTTTTCTAAATGGCTGCGCCACCATGAATCAGTCTGAATGCTTGAACGCAGACTGGCGCGTTATTGGTATGGAAGATGGCGCGGAAGGGTATTTGCCGGCTTATATTGGCGAACATCGAACTGCGTGCGCAACTTATGATGTTGCACCGGATCTTGATACTTATATGGAAGGACACCGTATTGGTGTTAAACAATATTGCACTGCTGCGAATGGATTTAGTGAAGGCCAACGTGGCGACTCCTATAATGGAGTTTGCCCAGGAAATCTTGAAGCGGCTTTTCTTCCCGCTTACGAACATGGCTATGAACATTTTTTATTGAATAAAGAATTAGACGATGCCGAATCGTCTATGCGTTATAGAAATAACGATATTGATGACTTAAGAGAAGAGATTGTCGGTTTGGAAGCAAAAATCATTAGCAACGATACTAGCGAAGCGCAACGAGCCAATTTTCTTGAGCGAGTGAAACAATGTCATGCCGAGATTGGTTATCTGGAAGCGAAAATAGCTGAGCACTATGAAGATAAAGTTATTTTAAAAGAGCGATTAAACCAGCATAATTTACATCATCAACATTAGACTCTCCATTATCAATTTATAGGAGTTGTAATTATGAGTACAAATCATGGTCGTTGTGATTGCGGTGATATTGAATATGAGTTTCAGGATGATCCCATCAATACGGTGTTTTGTTATTGCAAGACTTGCCAATTACACACTAATTCTGACAAATGGTTTGGTGTCTGGGTGCCATTTGATAAATTTAAATTCGTTAAAGGCACGCCTTCAAGTTTTAAAGCCATTGGCGATTCGGGAAAAGAAACGCATCGATTATTTTGTGGAAACTGCGCTACTCCTATTGGTCTCAAGTGTGACGGTTTTGATTTATATTCCTTGTCTGCCAGCACGATCCAAGGGGGTGAAAAGTTACGACCTAAAATGCTTATTTATACTTCCGTTGCACCTTCGTGGGCTACTTTTCCCGAGGGAATTCCAAAGTATGATATTCTCCCGCCTAGCGAATAAATAATTTTATTTATTTAAGCTGGACTGGCAACTAAACTTTCGCAACACCTTGAAAAAAGCAGGAAAGACAACATGGCTTCAAAAAATAGCTTTACACTCTCTCACAACTTTAATGCCTCTCCTGAAAAAGTATTTGAAGCCTGGACTAATCCGGATCAGCTTAAACGTTGGATTGCCCCCCAAGGTTATTCTGTAATCTATTCCAAAGGTGATATTAAAGCGGGCGGCGAAAGTCATTATTGCATCGTTTCAAAAAGTGGCCTTGAAATTTGGATCAAGAAGTTTTTCAAAGACTTTATTCCGCCAGCCAAGCTTTCTTATACGCAAGTGTATTCCAATGAACAGGGCGGCATCGAACCACACCCAACGATTAGAGAATTTCCTCTTGAGATATTCACAACCGTTATGATCGACGAAATAGACGGTAAAGATGACAAAACCACGCTCGATCTCACATGGGAGCCAGTTAATGCCAGCGCGGAGCAGATCACCCGTTTTATTGATGAAACCTTTGCTTTAAGCCAGGAATGGGGCGGACTGTTTAGTCAACTCGAGGATTTCCTAAGCAGCCGCTAAGTGTTGCATTGATAATGCAATACTCCGTACAAATAACTAATTTTTAGAACCAACCCTCATATTAATGCTCTATTAATATGCGTGTAGCACTTCAACAACGACTATAATGATAAGAACAACATTAAGGATCAACTAATGATTAAGCTTTATGGATTTGCACCATCATTCCCGGTAAACCGCGTTCGACTGTGCCTGAATGCAATGGAACTCGAATACAAGTTTGAAATAACAAATCCACTTGCAGGTGAATGTCAAACTGAAGAATTTTTGAAATTATCGCCTGCGGGCAAGGTACCTGCTATAGACGATGATGGTTTCGCTCTGTTTGAGAGCAACGTTATAATGAAATATCTTTGCCGTAAGCATAAGTCTGACTTTTACCCAGGCGACATTACTGCACAGGCCAATGTTGATAAATGGGTGGATTTTACAACGATTCATTTAGGCAATGGCATTGCAAAAGTTTTGTTCAACAAAGTTGTTGCTGGCATGATTGATGCGGACATTGACGAACAATCTTTAAAAGACGGTTATGCTTTTATCGAACGTTTTTTAAGTGTAATTGATAAGCAACTGGGAACATCAACTTTTCTTGCCAGTAATTCTATGACAATTGCAGATTTTTGTTTGCTTGGAACAATAGACCCTGCTGAGGTTCTGGAGATTGATATGGCTCAGTACCCGCATGTTGATGCCTGGCGAAATAAGTTAATGCAGGAATCTTTTTATAAAAAGATGCATAACTCTTATGGCGAAATGCTAGAGAAAATGACGGCGGAAATGGCGTAACGTAAAATTAAAGGTACCGGAGTACTAATTCATTACTCCGGTATTGGATTAATTATTTATTCATCTTGGTCATCTTTGAGCCTTCCAGCGTCAGGTTATACATCAACCCTTTATTACTGAAAACAAAGCCCACGATTGGATCGGTTATGTTGACGCTATTAATATCTTTTGCTGCACCTAACTCAACCAAAGCGACAGAACCATCAACGCCTGCTTCCCAACCATCACTCTTACGGAACTTGTTTAATGCATCTTTGCTCAAGAAAATCAGCATGACAGTCTTGAACTGTGCACCGAGTTGAAAACCAATAGAAGCAGCAGCGGTATTATAATAATCAACCGTTTTACCCTTTACTAATAAAGCGCCCTCACCGTATTCGCCACCAATAACAAAGCCGGCTTTAACCACATCAGGAAAAACCAAAACACCTTCGGCCTTTTGTAAAAACTTATCAGCACCCGCGACTTCTAGTTTGAATTTTTTTATTGCCGCCTCAACCTCAATATCTATTTCTACTGATGACGCAGCATAAGAGGTATTCACAGAAAAAACCGTGACTGTTAACAGCATGATTAATTTGCTTATCGCATTAAAGCTATATTTCGGCATTCCAGATTCTCCCTGAGATCGATTCGATAAAATACGTGAGTGGTTATTATATAGAGATATGGGCTCAGTTAAACGCATCGCGTCATTATTAATTAGAATTGCTTCACATTATAAAGCGAAATTTAACAGGAAAAGCTCTAAAATATTTATTGGTATCGCTGTCAGGTTAATATCATTAAAAAATTAAAAACGGTTATCCTCTATTCATCAGGGCATTTGGGAAGCGCCACCATCTTCAATAAGCTTCTGAATATGCCTGAGTTTGATATTGTTGGCCTGGTAAAATCACAACCACTGGAGTTCACACCAAACGGAGCAAAAAAATTACGGAAACATTTAAATAAGGTTGGCTGGCGTTTTGGTTGGCTACTATTCTGGCAACAAGCAATTTTAGGCTTAGGCTACTTAATAAATCTTATTTTCCATTTTAAGAGAAAACGACTTTTACCGGCATGGTTGCTCGCCAAGGAAAATGATATTCCTGTTATCGAGTGTATTAATGTTAATGATCCGAAGGTTGCTCGTGTTTTAGAAGAGCTAAAACCGGATTTAATTATCTCTGCTTATTTCAACCAAATATTAAAACCACCTGTTATTTCTATACCTAAATACGGTATTTTGAATGTACATCCTGGCTGGTTACCCGTGTATCGCGGCGCTATGGCTTATTTTTGGGTACTTAAAAATGGTAGCGAATCCGCTGGCGTGAGCGTACATTGGATAGACGAGGGCGTTGATACCGGCGCATTAGTAGCACGCCGATCTTTTGTTATTGAAACGGGAATGACACAACAACGAGTATTAACAATAACAGCAGTTATTGGCGCACGATTATTACGACGCATGGGAGTACAGCTACTATCAGGACAGGTGCCGCAAACAATAGAAGTAAATTTAAAAGAGGCTTCCTATTATCCTATGCCGGGGAGCGATGATTTCAATGAATACTTTAAGACTAGACGGTTTTTTAGAATTCGTGATTTACTCCGTTACATTCTGAAGCTTTAATTATCATGATACATCAGGACTCTTCATGGAAAAGCTTATTCAAGCCGGGTGAAGCAACGAAATATTTTACTCTTTCTAACCCCGAGCCAATTCAAATTAATAGTGGTGACTTTAATCTTTCTAATGCATGGTGGTTGGCAGAATTATCAAGATTAATCTATAACGACAATTTTTTAAATAACAAAAAAATCACACTTGGTTCTTTCAAACATGAACTGTTAGGTTTTATAGAAAATAAAAAAACTTCGACTCGCGTTGGGTTATTTATAATAAATCAAGACTGCCCTTGTCTTGTCATTGTCTTCCAAGGTACTGACGAAATAGAAGATTGGAACGTAAACATTCATGCTTATCAAATGCCATTTGGTAATGCCGGAAAAGTACATAACGGTTTTAAAAAAGCATATCTAAGTATTCAAGTAGAGTTAATGGATCTTGTGTCGAATAACGCTTTACCTATTTTTGTAACGGGTCACAGCCTTGGTGCTGCATTAGCAACATTAGCAAGCTCTGAATTAGCAGATAACCAATATTTTGATTCTTGCTACACATTTGGTTCGCCTAGAACAGGTGATCCTGAGTTTATTAATTCTTTTTCCTGTGAAAATATTTATCGCGTTATCAACAAATGTGACGTTGTCACCACTGTTCCAATCGACTTCGCAACCATTAAATATAATCACGTTGGTTCTGCTTATTTAATTAATGACAAAGGAGTTTTGCTTAAAAAGTTAAGCGAACAAGATGTTTATTCTTACCAAAAGAACAAGATTGAAAGTTTAAAGAAATATGCAGTAACAAAAATATTTAATAATGATTTAAAATCGATAAAAGATGATTTGCCGCCATTTCTGGCTAACCATGCTCCTTTTAATTATGTTGCGGCTTTACAAAACTTAATAAATATATAAATTATTAGAAATTCAATATTATTTTGATCTGGATTAATGTTATTTGTTAATTAAGTAATATTATGTAGATTAATTAAAATATTATTGTTAATTCTTAAATGAAAAGCACAAAATCAAAAGGCAAAAAACATTTAATACAGCAATCTGTAAATAAAACTATTGATGGGCTTCAGCGCCATTTAACTGATCAGGAAAACTCAAAAGAATATATACATCGTATTCGTGTTGATATTAAACATTTTCGAGCATGGCTACGATTACAGTGCTTCACTAATAATGGTAAAGATTGGAAAAACATGGATGCTCAACTGGCAGAACAGGCCAAATATCTTGGCACAACTCGTGATTCTGAAGCGCTTACCGACACACTGATTAGTTTAATTAATTCCTCTAATACACAAAAAGAACGCGCAGCAATTTTATACGCTCAAGAACAATTACAGAGTGTGTTAATAAGCTCAGCCATTGATTGGAGAGAATTTAAAGATACGCTTTTAGAAAGCCTGACTATATTCAAACAAAAATTCGTTTCTTTTGATTCAATGCACAACCTTAAAGAACGCCTAAAGTATACATATAAGAAAACAAGACAGGCTGCTAAAATAGCTTTTTCTAAAGAAGGCGCTGATGAAGATGTTCATCAATTTAGAAAATGGGTAAAACACTTAAACTATCAATTGTCTTATGTAAGCAAAGCTTATCCTCGCTGTATTAAAATTAAACATGATATTGATAAGCTAGGCAACTTGTTAGGAAAAGCTCATGATCTTATTTTGATTAAAGAAAAGCTTAAACAGGTTCCAGAAAATGAATTTCGTGAAATTATATTTGATTTAATTGATAAGAACATTAGTTTGACGCTTAAAAAATCGCATCACATTTATAAAACAATATTTAACTCTTCTGCTAAAAAGTTTATCCGTCAAATTTAATTTTTTAGTCGATACCCTGTTTTAAATATCCACCAAACAACGGTTAGACAGATTGTCATAAACAACAAGATCATAGCTAAACTAGTAAAAACATTTACATCGGCTACGCCATAAAAACTCCAACGAAAGCCACTAATTAAATAGACTACCGGATTAAACAATGTGATCTTTTGCCATAATGGCGGCAACATATTTATTGAATAAAAACTTCCGCCAAGAAATGTTAACGGAGTAACAATCATCATCGGGACGATTTGTAATCTCTCAAAGCTGTCCGCCCAAATTCCCAAAATAAAACCAAACAAACTAAACGTTAATGCAGTTAATACTAAAAAACCAAGCATATAGACCGGGTGCTGTATTTCATAGTCAACAAATAATCTCGCTGTAATTAATATTAATATGCCTAATGCAACCGATTTGCTTGCTGCGGCACCAACATAACCAATCAATATTTCAACATATGATAGTGGCGCAGAGAGCACCTCATAGATTGTGCCGGTAAATTTAGGCATATAAATTCCGAACGAAGCATTCGATATGCTTTCATTTAATAGCGACAACATGATCAAGCCCGGAATGATAAAAGCACCATAACTTATTCCATCTATCTCGCCCATACGTGAACCGATAGCAGCGCCAAAGACAACAAAGTAAAGCGAGGTCGACAATACCGGAGAGGCAATACTTTGCATTAACGTGCGGCCGGTTCGAGCCATCTCAAATCGATATATTGCTTTTATTGCGTATATATTCATTCTGCTTCACTCACTAAACTGACAAATATTTCTTCAAGCGAACTTTCTTTTGTATTGAGATCTTTAAATTCTATTTTACATTCATCTAATTTGCGCATTAACGTCACGATTCCAGTATCTTCTTTTTGTGTATCAAAGGTATAAACTAATTCGTAACCATTCGCGATGACTTCTAACTTATAGTCTGCAAGTTCTGGAGGAAGACTATTCAATTGATGCTGAAGATGTATTGTAAGTTGTTTCTTGCCCAGTTTTTTCATCAACTTGTCTTTATCTTCGACTACAACTATTTCGCCTTTATTAATTACGCCGATACGATCTGCAATTTCTTCTGCCTCTTCTATGTAATGTGTAGTCAGGATTATTGTTACTCCGTCTTCACGTAAGCCTCGAACCATTTCCCACATATCACGACGCAACTCAACATCGACACCTGCAGTAGGTTCATCAAGAAATAATATCTTAGGTTCATGAGATAAAGCCTTGGCTATCATTACGCGACGTTTCATGCCGCCAGACAAGGTCATTATATTGGAATCTTTTTTATCCCATAAAGAAAGGTTGCGTAATATTTTTTCTAAATACTCAGGATCTGCTGGCTTACCAAATATTCCGCGACTAAAGTTGACTGTATTCCATACACTCTCAAACATATCTGTTGATAGCTCTTGAGGAACTAAACCTATCTTTGTTCGCGCAGCACGAAAGTCGGAAATGATATTATGGCCATCCGCAAGAACTTCACCATCACTCGGATTAACAATGCCACAAATAACGCTTATTAATGTTGTTTTTCCGGCGCCATTAGGACCCAGTAACGCGAATATTTCTCCGCGCATAATTTCAAGATCTATATTTTTAAGCGCTTGAAAGCCTGACTTATAGGTCTTGTTTAACTTATTGATATAAATAATTGGCTGCATTTATCACCTGTGATCTATCCATATATCACTATTATGTTTTTGTTGGATCATAAGAAGCTATTGGCTTAAAGTCGAACATTATTAATGTATCTATATTTCTAATTATAGAGCTCTTAATATATACACAGATATTCGCTTATTATTTTTTATCAGTATACAGTGTCTTTACTACGTAGCTATTTTCAATGTATTTTTGTATCTGCACATTTTAACTCTCAGGAGCATTATGTCTTCGTTACGCTTTCAGTATCAAACAATTGAGTTTAATGAAGTTGATATCCATATACGAACTTTACGCGACAAACAACAGTTTCTTGACGTTAATGACGTCGCGGAGAAACTAGGTATTTCCTCAGCACAATGGTCTTTATTCGGTGTAGTCTGGCCTTCCAGTGAGGTACTTGCCCATTTAATGTTTGAGTTTGATATAAAAGGAAAACGGATCCTCGAAATTGGTTGTGGTATTGCTTTGACAAGCTTAATACTTAACCAACGAAAGGCGGATATTACTGCAACAGATTATCATCCTGAAGCCGAAGCTTTCCTTTTAAAAAATACGAACCTCAACGATGGCAGATCTATACCTTTTATTCGTACCGGTTGGGCGGACAAACTCAGTAAGCTGGGTGAGTTTGATTTGATAGTTGGTAGCGATCTCTTATATGAAAAGGAACATGCTGGTTTATTATCCGAATTCATTAATCAACACGCCAAACAGAAGTGTGAAGTTATAATTGTTGATCCGGGTCGTGGCCGACACGCTAGCTTTAGTAAGAAAATGGTAAAGCTTGGATATTCACATAAACAATGTAAGCCAGAATACTCTGGTTATCTTGAACAGGAATTTAAAGGGCAGATTTTGACATATGTTCGATAAACTCAAAAGTTACTGCACTATTAACCGTTAACTATTTTTAACCATATTGATTTTATAGTGCTGGCCGTGTCATTTTCACTTTTACCATGCAGGATCTCCTGAACCTTCTTTAGCCTCTTGTCTCTACCACAACCATGCCGATAATATTTATAACGCACCGGGTTCTTTATGTAATAATCTTGATGGTAATCTTCAGCAGAATAAAATTGTTTTGCCGGAAGTATTTCAGTAACAATAGTTGCCTTGTTTTTTAACTTTTCCTGTAATGCCTTTTTGCTTTTTGTTGCCAAAGCAATTTCTGTTTCATCATTTGTAAAAATAGCTGAACGATATTGTGAGCCCTTATCGCAAAACTGTCCGCGCGCATCAAAGGGATCAATGTTTTCCCAAAACACTTCTAGCAGTTTTTCATACGTCACTTTATCTGCATCGTATTCAACGAGTAAGGCCTCATAATGTCCCGTTCTTCCCGATGAGATTTTTTTATAAGTTGGGTTTTCTGTATTGCCCCCGGTATATCCAGGCATTGTGCTGAGAACACCATTAATCTTGTCGTAAGGTTTCTCCATACACCAAAAACAACCACCAGCAAAAATGGCGGTTTTATTTTCTGCAAAGGCATTAATTTGTATGCTGCATAGTAATACAGCAAGAATTAAACGAAACATATTAACCCCTTAAATTCGGTAACATTTTATTGGCAGGAATAAATTTTAGAGCAAGACCATTATTACAATAACGCAGACCCGTTGGATCGGGGCCATCTTCGAAAATATGCCCCTGATGACCTTCGCAACGGATGCAATGGTATTCTGTGCGAGGCCAAACTAATTTCAGATCTAACTTAGTATCAACACGACCCTCTATTGGCTGATAAAAACTTGGCCAGCCTGTGCCGCTGTCATACTTTGTTTCATATTCAAATAGCGGTAAATAACAAGCCGCGCATATGAATGTGCCGTCTGTTTTAACATTATTTAATGGACTGGAATTTGGTCGTTCGGTGCCTTCTTCAAATAATATATGAAACTCTTGTTTTGAAACTATTTTTTCCCACTCGTCTTCTGACTTGCCTAAGGGAGTTAGATCTAGTTGTTTATTAACTGGATGAGCTAAAGCTGATGGACCCGCTATTAAAAGCGCGCCGGCAAGGCCAGATGTATTAATTATGAATTGTCTACGTAGCATATTGTTTCCCCAAATATACCGTTTCAGACCGCATCAAAAGCTCTCAGTTCACCCAAGTGGCTTAATTTATCGAGTTAAATATGATTCTGGCCTAATTAATGGCAAATTATCAGTAAATAATTAACCATTTCAACGCAAGCGCGACTATATTATTTTGCTAATTAAGGGGATGTAATGATCAATCAGCAAAAACGCGAACATAAACATTAAGTAAATCAATGAATATGAGAATGTTTGCATAGCCAGTCTATCAGCATGGTCATATTGCATACGGATAGCATAATAAAGAAAACCGCCGCCTAGCAGAACAGCGCCGACAAGATAAAACAAACCCGACATACCAACTAAATATGGCAGCAAAGAAACAAGGAACATAATGATGGTATAAAGGAGTATATGTAATCGAGTGAACTCAACACCATGCGTGACAGGCAGCATAGGCATATCAACTTTGGCATAGTCTTCACGACGATATATTGCTAAAGCCCAGAAATGGGGCGGCGTCCAGGCAAAAATAATAAGAAATAATAATAGCGAATTCGGATCTAGCGTTCCAGTAACTGCAGTCCAGCCTAATACCGGTGGCGCAGCACCTGCAGCACCACCTATAACAATATTTTGCGGAGTAGCTCGCTTTAGATACATCGTATAAATAAAGGCATAGCCAATTAGCGAAGCTGCCGTTAATGCTGCTGTAAGTGGATTAACTAAGAATGCCAAAATACCCATGGAAATGGTACCAAGGAACCAGGCAAAGATAATGGCATTTAAAACGCTGACTTTGCCTTCCGGTAATGGCCGTTTTTTTGTTCTCGCCATAATGGTATCAATACGATGATCGACTATGTGATTAATCGCAGCAGCGGAAGACGCAGCCAAACCAATACCAAGTGTTCCGTAGATTAAAACGTCCCAAGGCACCATAGCTGGTGTTGCTAAAAACATACCGACAATAGCAGTGAAAACAATAAGCGACACTACTTTTGGTTTGCATAACGCCAGATAATCTTGCCATGCAACACTGCTTGTTTCGGTTACTGTTTTCTCTTTCATGATGGTTTCTTGTCTAAATGAATAGATTATTTTTCGGGAATACAATGATGCAACAGAGTTACCAATGAAAGTAATAATAACGCAGCAACCCCATTGTGCGCTACCGCTACTGATAGAGGCAGGTGAAATATAATATTAGCTATCCCAAGAGACACCTGGGTCAGAAGCAATACCAGAGCAACAATGCCGGTTAATCTAAGCTTGCTCATTCCAGAACGTATGGCCTGAATAGCCACATAAAAAATGGTAATAAATGTAACTATTGCGCCTATACGGTGCGCCATATGTATCGCTGTTCGGGCACTGCCGTGTAACACGCCACCTTCATAATCGACTCCTAGGCCACGCCAGAGGATAAACCCCTCGTTAAAGTCCATATTTGGCCACCAAACGCCCTGACACGTCGGGAAATCCGGGCAAGCAAGGGCTGCATAATTAGAACTGGTCCAGCCACCTAATGAAATTTGTAATATTAATACGCACAACGCTACTACAACTAATGGCAATAAGTTTTTGTTTCCTTCGCTAACAAAAATACCTTGTTGTGATTGTTTACGCAAAACCATCCAGCACAATAAGGAAAGAATTGTTAATCCACCGATGAGGTGCGACATAACAATGACCGGCTTTAATAATAATGTCACCGTCCACATGCCTAACATACCTTGAAAAATAACCAACACTAAAAGCGCTGAAGTAAAACCGCGCATATTTGATAACGAAGAATTTATCCATGCTAATAAAGCCATGATTAAAATTAATAACCCTAAACTACTGGCAGCATAACGATGTACCATTTCTTTCCATGCTTTAGCTTGCTCTAGCGGTCTTACGGCAAGGTTCTCGTTTTCTGAATCTACGTAATCCGGCACGATTAATTTACCATAGCATCCCGGCCAATCAGGACAACCTAGTCCAGCATCAGATAAACGCGTATAGGCGCCAATAACAATAACTATTAATGCCAGAACAATTGCTAGCCGTGCGAGATTTAATAATGTTGTATTGAGTTTCATAATCTTTCTTTTTTACTAATTATTTTATTTTAACCGATGCGTGATCCACGCAACAATTTTTTCAAATCTTTAAAAATATCTCTTGGATTTGCTTCCGGTGGAAAACTCATCATTAAATTTCCTAGTGGATCAATAATATAAATTCGACCCGCTTCCAAAGCATTATCGGCTTCGTTCAGTTGAAACTGTTTTAATAACTCCATCGCTGATATCGTTTCATCCTTAATTACTTGTTGTCCTCTAAAGTCAACAATCTGTTCTTTTAGTTCGTTTGCTGACTGCTCAGTTAACAACAAAGCTTTTTGAATCCGCAGAGAGTGCTTATCCATGGCTGTATGAATTTGCCTCATTCGATATACATTATCCATGCATTGCTCATCACACGATCTCGCTACATAGGCCAACGTCCATTTTCCATGCAAACTATCTTTTCTATCATCATTAAACGGATCGATTAAAGACAGATCGCCCAAAGGCCTTGCTGGCTCAATAAGGCTACCATGATTAGATGTTCCTCTGATCTCCAGGAAATCCGTATAATTAAAAACAAACCATGACAGCAGCAACGGACTGGTAAACATGACAACAACCAGAATAATTGTCAGTTTATTATTCTTCTTTACGTCATCATTCATCCGTTTGTTCCTGTTTTATCGTTCTTTTAACATTCAATAATAAATAAATAACCATCAACGCTACAGCAAAAGCAAACCACTGAAATGCATAACCATGATGCACACTTTCACCTGATCCGGGTAAGCGCCATTTTCTAATATAACCGTGCTCAGATTCAGACTCTAATCTAAAAATGTAAGGCAATAATTTTAATTTTGTTAATTCTTCTAATTCTTTTATGTCGATTCGTTGAACACGATAATTTGTACTGTTCATTTTTTCAGGCGGCATTTCTTTTAAAAGCAAACCTGTTTTCGGCACTTCCTTTACAACGCCATTAATCATTACCTTCCCAGAAGATTCAACCAATTCTGGGCTTACTTTTCGGTCTTTATCCGCTAATAACCAGCCTCGATTTACCAATACAATGCTGTCGCTTTTATCAAGCTTAAAAGGCGTATAAATAAAATATCCGGCATGAGTGTTTTCTACCTGATTATCTAAAAGTATCTGATACTGCTCTATAAATTCACCGACTGCTTCTATACGACGCCAGATAAGAGCTTCTTTATCTAACTGATTATTAATTGCCAAATTAAAATCAAGTTCATCTGAAACTTGTCTATTTTCAAAGTCTGCAAACAATCCTGTTTTTTGTTCTGCACGATCCAACTGCCAAAAACCTAATGAAACAAATAAATACATAAACACCAGAGTGAGAATGCTCGTTAAAAGCCTTGGGCTAAAACACCAGTTTCCAATAATTAGTTTCATTAAAACAACGTTTGCTAGTTATACTGCTAAAATATTTATAATAACTACCTAGAGAAAAACACATGGCCACGTTAATTTTTAAAATATACATTGCAATATTGTTTCTCTCGATAGCCGCCTCATTAATTGCCGGAGGCTTTTTCCTGGTTAAAGATGATTCCAAATCAAAGCGTCTCGCTACTTCTTTGACTTTCAGAATATCGCTTTCCGTACTACTCTTTGTTTCGCTCTTTATTGGTTTCAGGTTTGGCTGGATTCAACCTCATAGCGCCGGCTTTTAACTTTTAAACGAAAAGCTTATAAAGCACAAACAAAAAAGGCGCTGCATCAGCAGCGCCTCCATATGCTGTTTCTCTTTTTATCTATATCCAATAAACAAAGACATATAATCCTAACCAGACCACGTCTACAAAATGCCAATACCAGGCAACACCTTCAAAAGCAAAGTGATCTTTTGATGAAAAGTGACCTTTCATTGATCTGATCAAAATAACCAGAATCATAGTTGCGCCCATGGTCACATGGAAACCATGAAAACCCGTTAGCATAAAAAAGGTTGAGCCATAAACACCTGACTTCATCGTTAAATCAAGCTCATGATA
>JAJFKK010000038.1 GCA_021773245.1 Gammaproteobacteria bacterium
TTTATGAAACTTAGTGCAACAGAGAGCAACTTTATGAAACAGTGAATAGTTATAAGTTATTGTAATTAATGAAAGTATATACTTATTGAAACAGGCTGAAACATTATTCTATGTTTTGGATTTGTTCACGCATCTGCTCAATTAATACCTTTAGATCGACAGATGAATTAGTTGTATCAAGATGCGCTGATTTTGAACCCAATGTGTTTGATTCACGATTCATTTCCTGCATTAAAAAGTCCAGCCGTCTGCCTACAGGACCTTTTTGATCGAGTACTCTGGATACTTCGTCAATATGAGCATCAAGACGATCCATTTCTTCAGCGACATCCATTTTTTGAGTTAATAAAAGTAATTCCTGTTCGAGACGATCCTGATTAAATTCGTTACTAAGTTCCTGAGCTCGAAGTAATAATTTTTCACGTAAATTATCAAGAATATCAGGCATTAATTGACGGACGTTTGAAACGATTTCTTTCGACGTTGCGCAACGTTCAAGTACCATCGTTCTTATTTTTCCCCCTTCACGTTCGCGAGTCGCTATAGCTGAATTCAGCGTTTGATCAATTAATTCAAGTAATGGCGAACCTATTTTTTCCGGGTCGGGTACATCTTTATCCAACACGCCAGGCCAGCGTAGTAAGTCCAAAGGATTCAAAGGCGTACTTGTTTTTAATTGAGAGCTGGTGGCTTCAGCCGTTTCAATTACTTTTGTTAATAGTTCCTGGTTAACAGGTAATGCATCTTTTGAACTTTCTTGCTGAGTAAATCGAATATTACAATCGACTTTTCCACGTTTCAATTTTTTGGAAATAAGATCGCGTATTTTCTGTTCGAGAAAACGTAACTCTTCCGGTAACCGCAAAGACATTTCCAGATAACGATGATTTACTGTTCGAATCTCACATGACGCTTCACCCCAATCTCCTGATTGTTCCGTTCTGCCATATGAAGTCATGCTCTTAATCATTCAATTTATCCTTAGTTTTATTGTTATTTTGTTAATAGTAACGTTTCATTCGTATATGGGAAATACATAGATAGATATTATCGTTATAATGCGGCACTTTTATTCAGGAGACACCTATGCGCCCAAGTGGACGTTCGCCGGATCAACTCAGACCCGTCACTATAACAAGAAATTTTACCTGTCATGCAGAAGGTTCAGTATTAATCGAATTCGGAAATACTAAAGTCATTTGCACTGCGAGTTTTGATACGGGTGTGCCCGGGTTTTTACGTGGCAAGGGAACGGGTTGGGTAACAGCTGAATACGGTATGTTGCCACGTTCTACTGGTTCACGGATGCGTCGCGAAGCAAACCAAGGCAAACAAGGCGGCCGTACCCTGGAAATTCAGCGTTTAATCGGACGATCGCTTAGAGCTGTTGTTGATATGGATGCGCTAGGTGAAAACACCATTGTTATAGATTGCGATGTAATACAAGCTGATGGTGGTACACGTACAGCTTCAATTACTGGTGCTTATGTCGCATTAGTTGATGCAATAAACAATGCAAAAGAAAAAGGATTAATTACGACCGATCCGCTGAAAGGCATGATTGCATCGATTTCGGTTGGAATTTATGAAGGCACGCCAGTTCTGGATTTAGATTATCCAGAAGACTCAAATGCTGAAACCGATATGAATGTAGTTATGAATGATGAAGGTAAATTCATAGAAGTGCAGGGTACAGCAGAAGGTCATGCATTTTCATCTGAAGAATTAAACAGCATGCTAGATTTGGCTAACAAAGGTATCTCGGAATTATTCGAGCACCAACGTATTGCCCTTAAATCTTAGACAATCAAGCATAAGTAAATAAACGACACATGGATAAGCAAGAAATTGTTCTGGCGAGTAACAACGCTGGCAAGGTAAGAGAAATAAATGAATTACTCGATGACACCTCGTTCCATGTTATGCCTCAATCAGATTTTAATATCGAAGAAGTAGAAGAAACGGGATTAAGTTTTATTGAAAATGCATTAATAAAAGCACGAAACGCTACTTTACATACAAAGCTTCCCGCCATTGCCGATGACTCTGGTATAGAGGTTCCTGCTTTGGATGGTCGTCCCGGAATTTACTCAGCGCGTTATGCCGGTGTTGGTGCTAGCGATGAAGATAATTTGAATAAATTAATTAAAGATATCGAATTATTAAGCGAAGAAGATCGTCTGGCTCGATTTGTTTGTGTCATGGTATTTATGAAACATGCAGAAGATCCAACACCCATTATTACCCAAGGATTTTGGGATGGAGTAATCATTACTAAACCACTTGGTGATAATGGCTTTGGTTACGATCCAATATTTTATGTGCCGACGCATGATTGCGCATCAGCAGAATTATCACCAGAAGTTAAAAACCAACTCAGTCATCGTGGACAGGCATTGAGACAATTGGTAAGACTGATTAATGAAGAAGTTTGAAAATATAATATTTATTGTTAGAAGGTTTTAAAAAGAAATCTATATATCAAATCTATTATTAAATAAAAAATTAGCGGTCTATGACTATAGACCGCTATTTAAGGGAGATATAACTAGAGGAAGAATAATTTATGCTGCTATACCACCATCAACTTTGTATTGTGCGCCGGTTACGTAACTAGCTTTATCCGAAGCAAGAAAAGCAACGGCTGCGGCAACTTCTTCAGAAGTACCGAAGCGACCAAGTGGTACCATTTCCTTGATTGATTCGCCCATACCTTCCTGTTCTTGTTCGCTTAAATTCATTTTTCCAAATAAAGGTGTTGCAATAGGTCCAGGACTGACTGCATTAACGCGTATACCGTACTCGGCAAATTCTTTAGCTAGACCTTTGGTTAAGGTAATAACTGCACCTTTTGAAGCGGAATATATTGAAAAGCCGGCAAACGGATCGTCAGCAACAATAGAAGCAGTATTAATAATATTACCTTTGCTTTCTTTTAATAAAGGTAATGATGTTAGTGTTACGTCAATTAAACCACGGACATTGATATTAAAAATATCATCATAGTGTTCCATTGTTATTTGTTCGAATGGGATAGGTGTGGCAATACCTGCGTTATTAACTAATACATCTAAACGATTGTATGTCTTTTCTATATGAGCAATCGTTTTTACTACATCATCATGATTAGTTACATCGGATATAATCCAGTCAATGTTGTCATGTTGTGCTGCGGATTCAACGAGTGTGTTTTCATTACGCCCGGTGATTAAAACTTTAAACCCATCATCAGCAAGTTCTTTTGCAATGGCGGCACCGATACCGGTACTGCCGCCTGTGACTAATGCTGTTTTTTGTGACATGTGTGTTCTCCTATTTTCTTAGTGTTTGAATGTGTTCTTTTAAGCCTTGTAATGAAGTTTTTAAAACATCAACACTCTTTGCATTCTTGGCAAGACTGGTTGCGCCTTCAATAGCGGAAACAATGAAATAAGCGGATGTTTCTGTTGATATAGATTCTTTTACAATACCTTTTGATTGACCTTGTTTTAAACCTTCATCAATTGTTGTACGCCAAAGATCAAAAATAGAATTGATACGTTCACGAAAGCCTTCGTCAATCGGTGACATTTCCTGAGCAAGATTATTTACTGGGCAACCAAAACAAATATTTTCTTTATTACGTTTACTAATAGCGCTATCAATTTGTAATAACAAAGCATCAATAATATTGTCGGGATTCTTTAGTGGTGTGATCCACATTTCCTTAACGCTTTCTGCGACAAGTTCATCAACAACTGCATAGCCCATTTCAAGTTTTGATGGAAAATGATGATAAAGCGCTCCTTTAGTTACTTTGGTTTCTTTAATAATGTTTGCCAAGCTAGCAGCTTGAAAACCATTTTGATTGATTTCATCAAAAGCAGCATTGAGTAGAGCTAAGCGCGTTTTATCAGGGTTCCTGTCTACCATTACTAATCATCTTTGTTGTTAATTTGTTTAATTCAGTTGAATCAGGGCAGATTCCAAAAAGCTCAAAGTAAGAGGCTTTTAAAAACGCATAACGAATTATCTCTGTATTTATATCATTCACTGTCACTCTCACTCCTTTAAACATACCAACCAGTATGTATGTAGCATTAATTTAAGTCAAACAAAAAATAATTATTTTATTAACTGTCTGTTAATTATAGAAAATTACCCTCTCATTCATCAATGCATGAGAGGGTAATACTGGAAAAGTTCTTTTAGATATTCCATGACCTGCAGAATCGTTATACTGCTCCGCGAAAATGACATCTTTATTAACATTCCATGAAAATCCTCCCCTCAGTCTTTATATTCATCTTCCCTGGTGTGTAAAGAAGTGCCCCTATTGTGATTTTAATTCGCATGAAATTTCTAATTCTGGAATTGATGAAGATGCTTACATTGATGCATTAATTTCTGATTTGGAAACAGAATTACCACGTATTTGGGGTAGAACTATCACGAGCGTTTTTATAGGTGGAGGGACACCTAGTCTTTTTTCAGTTGCTTCTATAAATAAATTAATGAGTGCAATTCGGGCAAGATTAAATATTCATTCAGGCATTGAAATAACGCTTGAGGCAAATCCTGGAACAGCCGAAGCTGAAAAATTTATTGGTTATCGAGAAGCAGGTATAAACCGTTTATCAATCGGCGTGCAAAGTTTTAATGATAAGAATTTAAAAGCATTAGGTCGGATACATGATTCGAACGAAGCTTTAAAAGCTATTAAGTTGGCTAAAGAAGCGGGTTTTGAAAACTTCAATATTGATTTAATGTTTGCTTTGCCCAACCAAAAAATAAAAGATGCAATCCATGATCTTGAATGCGCAGTAGAACAAGGATCAAATCATATATCCTGGTATCAATTAACAATAGAGCCGAATACTGTATTTTATTATAAACCGCCCAAAATTCCATCAGATGATGAAAGTTGGTCAATGCAAGATCAAGGTCAAATGTATTTAGAGAAAAATGGATATAAGCAATACGAAATATCCGCTTATGCAAAAGATAAACATGCCGCATTACATAATATAAATTATTGGGAGTTTGGTGATTACTTGGGAATTGGTGCCGGTGCGCACGGTAAAATTACGAATGTTGCCGAAGGAAAAATTGAACGATTTACACGTCATAAAATTCCAAAACGATATATGGAATTGGCAAATTCTGAATCAGTCATAACAGAAACGAGAGTATTAAATAGAGATGATCTACCTTTGGAATTTATGATGAATGCATTCAGACTGAAAGAAGGTGTAGAAGCAAAAAATTTTTTAGAAAGAACAGGCTTACCAATAAAAATAATTGAAAAAGAATTACAAATTGCAGTAGACCGTAAGCTAATTGAATGGCAACTAGATCGCCTAAAACCAACTAAGGATGGGCAGCGTTATTTAAATGAACTGCTCGAAATGTTTGTGAAATAGTCGTGGATTTGCGACTATACCGAAATGGAATGCTAGCTTTCTACTCACAGAGAAGTTACTATTTTTGTCTTGCTGTAAACCCCTGAAAATTATAGATTTTATATTAATGAAATGTTAACTGAAGCAATGAAGCAAAATATCACTTCTCTCAGCTTGTCTGAGTTGGAGTCACTATGTCAGGCATATCTTGCTGAACATGGCGAGCACACTGAGGAACAGTTCATTTCGCATCTATATGGTTCGAAGCGTATTACTTCGACAGAATTTAAAAATATTCAGACACATGAAAAAATTGACTTAACGTCAATAGTTAATATCAGCAATATCAGTGATATTAGCGACATGGTAAATAAATCAGCAGAGCCTTCTTCAGTTGAGATTGATGGGACTTATATTGATAACGAAGATTACACCATTCTTGAATCTATCGATGAAGGGGCAATGGGTGAAATTCTGGTTGCCAGAGATAATAAACTCAATCGAACAGTTGCCTATAAAAAAATTCACGCGCATGTAGCCGAAATTCCAAGTTATCTGGGTCGTTTTTATATGGAAGCTCAGGTGACTGCACAGTTACAACATCCGAATATTGTGCCTGTTTATGGTTTGATGGCATCAGGTGCTAATGTTGGTTATGCCATGAAACTGATAGATGGTATTACACTGAAAGATCATATTCGCGAAACACAAGAGCAATACGTTAATCTAGGTGAGCCTGATGAACATCATAATCTTCATGCGCGACTTGAACATTTTTTAAAAGTTTGTGATGCCATGCATTATGCGCATCGTAAAGGAGTAATACACCGCGATCTTAAGCCGCTAAACATCATGATTGGTCCATATAATGAAGTTTATGTAATGGACTGGGGTATTGCGAAAACAGTAGAAGTTGATAAAAGTACCTTTGGTGATAAGACTGTACTTGTCGGACATGAAGAAGTTGATGATGAAGATAAAACCAAGATGGGTCAGGTTATGGGTACGCCAGCCTATATGTCACCAGAGCAAGCAGAAGGTGAACATGACATTCTTGATCATCGTAGTGATCTATATGCACTCGGTTTAATTTTATTTGAATTAGTGACATTTCACCGCGCTATCAACGGTAAGAATACTGATCAAATTATGATGAAAGCGCGCAGAGGACATATCGATCCTCCACCTGCGTACGGCAAACAGGAGGACGCGCAGGAACAATTATTAGCGATTGTAAAAAAAGCAACGCAGTACATGCCGGAAGATCGTTATCCCACAGTAGCAGATTTCTCTGATGATATACGTCGCTTTATACATGGCGAAGCAATTAAGGCCCGACCTGAATCGAGAAAGCAAAAAGTGATGCGTTGGGTGACTCATCACCGAAAAGCGGCCGTTAATATTGTGGCCTTATCATTATTAGGTTCATTTGCTTTAGTTGTTGCTGTCCTTGTTTTTCAAATGCAAGCAATGCAAGAAATACAGAGTGAAGGACAAAAAACAAACCAATTCGTAACAACCGTTGTTAATAAAGCGCAGAAAATTGATTCACAATTTTTGAAATATGAAGGCATTTTAGAAGGGTTAGCAATTGGGGCGAAGAATTTATTAAATCAGGGCAATAGGGATACAACTGCTTATTATACAAATAATACAATCGCCATCCCTGGAAAAGGACCCGAGGACTATAAGTTTTCCGATGTTTATGGTTTATCTATCAGTGTTGATTATCATGTTTATAAACTAGCGCCGGACGTTAACGAAACAGAGGTAAAACCGACTTTGCAACGTTTGAATCCATTGCGTCATTCGTTTAAATCATTGATGTTAAAAAGTCATAAAGAAGATGTTGCGCCTGATGATGATAAAGCAGCGCATGACATAATAATGAATGAAGGTCTTCCTTTAGTCTGGTCTTATATTGGATTGGAAGAAGGGATTCTTGCGGATTATCCGGGAAAAACCGGTTACCCCGATGCCTATGATCCGAGGCAACGTCCCTGGTATAGAAGCTCGATGGAAAATACAGGGATTAGCTGGTTAAAACCGTATATCGACGTTGGTGGTCGAGGGGTGCTACTGCCTTGTACTACTCCATTGTATGATAATGACGGTAAATTCATCGGTGTTGCTGGTGTAGAATTAACACTTGATTATATCAAGAAAAAAGTAATGCCAATGTATGGTATAGATGGTCTGGAAAATATCTATTTGCTAAATGATAAAGCTGAGGTTGTAGTATCAAGTTCAGATAAATTGCAGTCCTATGCAATAGGCACCTTAATAAATTCAGTTGAAGATTTGGAAGTTTTTGATAACGAATACGTTGTTAATAAAATATTGAAAGGGCAATCAGGTAAAAACTTTTTTATTGAACGTGGTCGAGAAAAGGTAATTGTTTTTAATAAATTAAATTCAATTGGTTGGTATTATGTCGCCAAGGCTGATGCTGAAGAGCTTTTAAACGAGCTTTAAACTTTTAGTTATCATATTATTTTAACTTCAAAGTATTTCCCTGCTACAGCAGATTATTGTGCTTAACTGGAAAGTCTATATTCTGCGCTGTTCAGATAACTCGCTTTATACCGGTATTACTCGAGACTTAAATCGAAGACTTAATGAACATAATCATGTTGATCGTCTTGCCTCAGCGTATACTCGTGCGCGTCGACCGGTAACACTGGTTTATAAAGAAGCACATACGGATCGTTCATCTGCAAGTAAGCGTGAAGCTGCTATCAAAAAACTAACGAAATTAGAAAAAGAAAAATTAATTATAAATAAACATGGCAAAGAATAGCGTAAAAAATATAGATCGACCCAAAGCAAGCAGTCTTCAGCCTTTGAAGCTAGCTTTACCTTTTATGAAACCTTATTTGGCAAGATTATTACTTGCTGTTATCTGTTTGACGATAGCTTCGTTAGCTATGTTGTCTATGCCTATTGCTATTCGATATGTTATTGACCAAGGCTTTTCTATTGACAGTGTAGGTTCTATTAATACATATTTTATCGCTTTATTTGGTCTCGCCATTATCTTCGCTGTATTTGGTTCTTTACGTTATTACCTGGTTATGTGGATAGGTGAACGTGTTGTTGCTGACATACGTTCGACTGTTTATAAACATGTTATTAAAATGAGCCCCACTTTTTTCGAAGTAACTCGCACCGGTGAAGTATTGTCACGTTTAACAACTGATACGACTTTGGTTCAAACCGTTTTCGGTGCGGGCATGTCAATAGCGTTACGTAGTTTGTTCAGTGTCTTCGGATGTTTGATCATGTTATTTGTCACCAGTCCAAAACTGACAATAATGATTATTGTGCTTGTGCCTATGGTTGTTCTTCCCATCCTGCTTTATAGCCGCAAAGTTCGTCGTCTTTCACGTGCAAATCAGGATCGTCTGGCAGATACAAGTAGTATTGCTGATGAATCACTTAACGCAATGCACGTTGTTCAGGCATTTACGCTTGAAAATTTTGTTGGCAGGAAATTCTCTGATTCAGTTGAGGACACGTTCTCTGCGGCAAGACAGCGTATAAAATTAAGTTCTGTTTTATCCGGAACAATTATTTTAACTGTGTTCGGCGCTGTTGTTTTTGTGCTTTGGGTTGGCGCACAAGCTGTTGTCGATGGATCCATGAGCCCAGGAACACTTGGTCAGTTTTTGTTATATGCCATCTTTCTTGCAAGCGGTACAACTTCGCTAAGTGAAGTGTGGAATGATATTCAGCGTGCTGCAGGTGCAATGGAACGGTTGATGGAGTTACTCTATGTGGAACCAGAGATAAAAGCTCCTGACAATGTTATTGCAATACCTATAGAAGGTCGGGGTCATATTCAGATTGAAGATGTTTGTTTTAACTATCCTTCTCGACCAGATACGAAATCACTCGAACATTTTACTCTGGAAATAAAACCAGGTGAAACGGTGGCGTTAGTTGGCCCTTCCGGTGCAGGAAAAAGTACCGTGTTTCAATTATTATTACGTTTTTATGATCCGCAGTCAGGGAAAATTATATTAGACGGTGTAGATATAAAACAAGCCGATCCAATACAAGTACGGCAACGTATAGCTATTGTGCCGCAAGATACAGTTTTGTTTGCAACAACGGCAATGGAAAATATTCGTTATGGTAAACCGGAAGCAACCGACGAAGAAGTTAAAGCAGCAGCGCGAGCAGCAATCGCTGATGAATTTATAGAGAAACAACCAGAAAGCTATGAGACATTTTTAGGTGAAAAAGGAATACGTTTATCAGGAGGGCAACAACAACGCATTGCCATCGCAAGGGCAATATTAAAAAATCCGCCAATCATGCTGCTCGATGAAGCAACTAGTGCGCTCGATTCAGAGAGTGAGCAACTGGTTCAGGAAGCACTGGAACATCTAATGCAAGACCATACAACATTGGTCATTGCTCACCGTTTATCTACTGTAAAAAAAGCAGATCGTATAGTTGTTATGGACGAAGGAAAGATTGTAGATATTGGCCATCATAATGAATTAATGAAAAAAAGCGGTTTATATAACAGACTTGCTAAAATTCAGTTTGGACATACAGATGAAGTTGAAACTGTTTAAGCTGATCTTTAGTTTGAATTTTCTGGCAGCAACTATTGTATTTGCAAATGAAGACCTGGAGAAATTAACAATTACTGACTGGCATGTGCATGTCGCCGGATTAGGTTATGGAGAATCTGGAAACTTCGTTAATGAAGCCATGCGCAATAATTATCGTTTTGATTTCTTTCTGAAATGGATGAATGTTACAGAAGAAGATTTGGAAAATTACGGAGATCAAATTGTTGTTAAACGATTAAATAAACAAATTGAAGAATCTAAATATATTGATCAAGCTGTCATTCTTGCTCTTGACGGCGTTATCGATAAAAAAACTAATAAATTAGATAGAGCTAATACACAGTTCTATGTTGATAATGATTTTGTTGCAAATGAAGCAAATAAATATTCGAAATTATTATTTGGTGCCAGCATTAATCCTGAGCGCGAAGACAGTATTGAGTTATTAGAAAAAGTACATCATCAAGGTGCGGTATTAATAAAATGGATACCGTCAATCATGCATTTCGACCCTGCCGATGAAAGGTTTGAACCGTTTTATCGCAAGATGGCAGAGTTAAATATTCCTTTATTAACGCACACGGGAATGGAAAAATCTTTTCCGAATACTAATGATGCGTTGGCTGATCCGAGAAGATTAGAATTGGCGTTACGTTCAGGTGTAACCGTAATTGCCGCACACATAGCGACGACAGGAAAATCAGTAGGGCAGGATAATTTTGAGCGCATCATGCCCATGTTTAAACAATTTCCAAATCTCTATACTGAAATATCTAGTCTAACCCAAATTAATAAATTGGGTTATTTGGCCGAGGCGCTAAAGCAACCTGATTTAAAAGATAGGATGCTCTATGGAACTGATTGGCCATTACAGTCTTTCCCCTTAGTATTTCCTTGGTATCATATCAATCACATCGGAATTAAGAATGCGTGGCGTTTAGGTAAAATAAAAAATAAATGGGATCGTGATATTGAATTAAAACAGTCTTTTGGCGTGCCACATGAAGTATTTAGTCGAAAGGTAGGAAGAATCAACACACTATTAAATAATCATAATGGGACAAACAACTAACAAAGACACAATAGATTGTGACACTCCTGTCACGATTATTGTTAAACGTCGACCTAAACAGGATCGTATTGCCGACTTCGAAGAAGTGATGTCAGGAACGACCAAAGATGCGATGACCTTCGAAGGCCATTTAGGTGCAAATATTATCAAACCTACAAAGGCGGGTGATTATTATCGGATTGTTTTTAAATTCGACTCAATGCGTCATTATCTGGCATGGGAAAATTCAGAAGTCAGAGAAAGATGGTTAGAGCGTTATGCGGAAGTAACTATAGGTGAACAAGAGATAGAAGTGCTTAGTGGTCTTGAGACCTGGTTTACTTTGCCCGGTGGTGAAACTTTGATGCCACCACCGAAACATAAGATGTTGATTATCGTTTGGATATCCATATTCTCTCTTTCTTTGTTCATGCATTTCTTTTTGTTACCGTTTATTAGTTATCTTGAAACTATCACGCAAATCGCATTAACTTCATTTATTGTTGTTCTGCTTATGACATATATCGTAATGCCGTATATGGCAAAAATATTTCACCGATGGTTACATTGTAATAAAAATTAGCGAGACACCTATAACTGCGTATGCTTCTATCATTCATGAAGAAATACGCTATTAATTTATTTCATAATTCATAATATTGATCCAAGTCAAAACAAATAATATTTGCTTGCATAGACTAGTACCATCTTAAGCAATGGACTTGATTATATGAATCAGGAAAAAGTTGAATTATTAGCAAAAAAAGCAGAGTTTGAGCAACGGCTCAAAAAAATCCAGATAGATGTAGCGTCAGGATTAAGTGCTGATTCCGAAGAACGGGCGACAGAACTGGAAAATTATGACGTTCTAATCGAAATTGCACGAGTCACGCAACAAGAGCTTGAGTCGATTGAGAAGAAACTGCAGCAACTTGATGAATAACTATAACTTATTGATAAAAAACATCAAAATAGCCTTGTTTTAAGGACTTAAATTACTTCAATTTAACGACATATTGACTCGGAATTGTCCTGAAATCGTCATAAAACCAAACTATACTTTTATGGTATAGAGATTGCTTTAGTTACATAGACTAATACACCTGAGGAGGTGTTCTATGATTCCTACTAATGTTATGCCGTTTCCAGAAGTTCAATACAGTTTGCGCTGTGGCGTTTGTCCAAAATGTGGAAAGAGTGATGGCTTTGTCAATCTAGGAAAAGAGCATTGGTTTATCTGTCGTGTTCACAAATCAAAATGGTTCGTTGGTATTAACCTATTTGAAGGTTGGAAAAATCAAACTGTGGCACAGGCAGAAAGTATTGAGCTAATGCTAAGTAGTTATAAGGAAGTCGTTCCTGTAAGAGCAATTGATGAAGAACAAAAAGTAGGCAATATCATATAGTTTTTTAATTAAATAGTTTCTTCTCCCCCCTTAGCTGACATGCGCTATTTCCTCTGGTTGAAATACCAGAGGAAATTTCTTTTTATTACATTACATTTCACTTAGCCAACGCCTGTCTGATCCGTAGATCAACATTCTGTTTAACCATCACATCACTAACGCCAGCAGGACGTTTATAAACCACTTTTTTATCTTTACCGATAACATAGACAGAAGGGGTGCCTTTAATACCAAATTGGCTTGCTACTTCATCACCCTCTAATAACATAGTGTATGTAAATCCTTTGCTTTCAAAGTATTCAGACGGGTTTATCTTTCCATCTTCATAAATATCGATTGCATAAAATTTAACCTTTTTATTTCGATACTTTCGATAAATCACTTCCAGATGCGGCATTAAAGTGGCGCAATAGGGGCACCAGGTTGCCCAAAAGATAACAACAGATACTTTATCCTCGCTATCTTGATAATAATCCAATGATTCAGATAGGTTGGTTTGTAAGCTCCAGTTTGGTGCGGTACCACCTATTGTCAGAGGCGGTTCTGCATAGACTATAGAAATAGAAAGCATAAACAGTAGGAGTATTCGCATAATGGTAACCTTATCTTTAATGTAAATCGTATTAAAACTAGATGAGTATGAATAATAAAAGTTCATACTCTTGCTAGCATCATTTAAAATGATGTGCTTATTTTGAAACATATAATTGAAAATGGAAAGTTTACTTCAAAACTCACTGACAAATAATCGACATATAGTTTTAATGCGATGGCTTATCGTTATTTCGTGTCTTATCTATAACATTGAGTCTTTTTCTCAGGCAGGAGATGTATTAATTGTTAATGAAAGTCTGGTTAACGTCAGAGTGAAGCCAAATACGGATGCTGAAGTTTTACTTAAATTACAACGTGATCGTAAAGTGACAGAAATTCAGCGTGATGGTAATTGGGTTGAAGTTGAAACACACCGCGAAGATAAAAGAACAGGTTGGATACATAAATCATTACTTAGCAAAGCAACAGTTTCAAAAAATACCTCTTCACCAACACGGTTTGATAATTTCATGCAGCGTTTTAATAATCATATTGAAGTTATTACAAAGCAAAGTGGTACACTCTATTTCTCAGAGGTAGAGCATAAAGGACAGGGGCAATTAAAAATTATCGCTACACAAGCATGGGTTAGTAGTGATATTGAAACGCGTAATAATTCGTTAAGTGAAATATTTCGCCTCTGGAGTGATGTATCGCCAGTAGGGAGTTCAATATCAATACAAGTATTAGATGAACAAGGTGAAAAATATACTGTGATGTTGCGCTAGAATGATAAAAAATTGAATCAATAAAAAACATGTTAGTAGAAATCATTAAACAGCAGCATCTCGAATTACGCGAACTTTTCATGCGCCATCAAGAAATGCTATTACAAATGCAATTTGAAGATGCAAAAATATGGTTAGAGCATTTTTATGTTTGTCAGAAGGCACATATGAAAATTGAAGAAAGCTATCTTTTTCCGGAATTTGCCAAAATAGAGCGAACATCAAAATGGGATGTAAGCCTCTATGAAAAAGAGCATGATAAGATCAACCAGCTCTATGAAAATATCGTTAATGATCTAAATTGGTTAAGTGAGCAAAAACTAGATCAATCACAAAAACGCAGAAACATCATTGCCTTGCTTGATAAAGAAAAAACCTTAAAGGGTTTAAACGAACATCATGAAGAGCGTGAAGAAGAAGCGATGTTAAAAGAATTAGATGACGCCTACATGGATGTAGGTGGTACGACTCCAGGGAAGGAGGAGGTAATGTTGCGCCGGGAGCAGCAACCGAGAGCCGAGTCAGGAACAGAGGCCGAGAGAGCTAAAAAATATAAACAGCTACAATTAGATATTAAACTTACCTGGGCAGAAGTAATCGCCTCAGTAAGAGAAACCTCGATATAAAATAAAGGTATTACGATGAATAAAAAATTATTAGTTTCTATCTTACTTTGCATCTTATCTGTCAGTGTTATGGCCGAAACTGATCTTTCAAGTATAGAAGCACAAGAACGCGCTCAAATTATTTCAGAATTAACTTATAAGCTTGAAACAAAAGAAAACTGTACACAAACATTAAATTGGGATGATTCAGGATCCGGCGCCGATTTAGACGGATATTTTTTCATTCCAAATGCAAAGAATTCTGAGTTTATTATAGGTGGCCATGCTTCAGGAAAAAGAAGTTCTAAATACCATTGCGTAACAACCGTGAGTGAAGCAACGGGTAACCCAAAAGAAACGCCAGTATTATTAGTTGCTCCGGTAGACTGGAAACGGATCTGGAAAGATTCAGGTAGTGGAGCAACAAAAGATGGATCATTTTGGCAAGCTATTCCGCCTGATGATAATTACAAATGTATCGGTAGTGTTTCACAACTGACTCATAATCAAAAACCGCAGTTAGCCAACTATCGATGTGTACATATAAGTTTGACAGATAAAATAGACGCAGCATCTGTCGTTTGGTCAGACAAAGGTACCGGGGCAGAACAACAGGTCACCATCTTTAATCTACCTAATACAGGCACTTTCACTGCGGTAGCATCAAGAGCAAGTAATATAACAACCTATAATCTTAAAAAGAACGCGACCAGTGTTCCAGATCCTAAAAAGGTAGAAGAAATATTAGCGAAAAGAATTGCGCCAATTAAAGCTGATATAGAAGCAAAGACAAAAGCCCTACAGGAACAAAAAGAAGCTGCTAAAAATGAAGAGGCAGCTAAGCAAGCGGCGAATAAAGCAGCAGCTAAAAAAGCAGAGCAGAAAAAAATAGCTGCAGCAGCAGAAGAAAAGAAAAAACAGGAAGTGGAGAAACAAAAAGCATTAACTGCACAAGTTGAAGCTAGACAAGATGATAATTCTGAAGAAGAAGCGCAAGAATTAAAAGAAGAGCAGCAAGCTCGTATAGCAAAAGCAATGGAAGAAAAAGCCGCTGCGAAAGAAGCAAAACAAAAAGAAGCAGTGGCAAAGCAAGTTCAGGAAGAAAAAGCTAAAAAAGAAGAAACAAAATCAGAACCAAAAGACGAAATTGTAGCGGAACAAGCAGCGAAAATAGAGCGCGAAGAAACAAGCACTGAGATTACAAGTTCAAGCGAACCTAAAAATGAAACTAAAGGTCTGAATGATATATTGATGTTTTTTCTGAAAATATTCGGAATGATGATTGGTGGCGTTATCATCTTCATGATTGTTTTCAAGGTGCTTTTTGGGAAGAAAATGCCTACAGGGAAGTAGGTAGTAGAGTCGAGTCTGGAACGGAGACCGAAAGAAGTAACACCTACATGGACGATGGAAAGGAAGTTGAGTCTGGAACGGAGACCGAAAAAGACAAATAATTAAAGTGAAGCTGTTTTAGGTCGATATAAATAATGAATCGAATGAAACAGGTTAGTTATGAGTTTTCAATGCAAAAGATGTGATAAAGAGATGATGACCGTTTTTTATGAAGGGGTCGCCATTCAGTTATGCATGAGTTGTAAAGGGATTTACCTCAGCAAGAAGAAGCTTGAAATCATTAAAGATTCGCGAGAAATAGATATCCCTGAAGACACCCCCATTCCTCGCAATGGACCTGAAGTTCGCCGACATTGTCCCAAATGCGACATCAGCATGAAAAAAATAAAACACGGCAATATTCGTACAACAATGATAGATTTCTGTGAAGATTGTAGTGGACTATGGTTAGATAAAGGTGAGTTGGCCTCAATTCAATTTAGCTACGAAATTGCTGAAAAAAATCAGTTCCGCAATCAACTTAGACGAGCCTAGAAAGACATTAATTTTCCTGCGGCAAAAGAGCGCATGTTTCGCGTTAATATGAAGGCTATCTTTACTTTAAAACTCCCGCCAAATCAGGCAAAGTAATACCAGAAGGGGAGATCACTACATTGGCAGTAGTGATTAAGGGAAATATGATTTTCACAAAGACCATCAGGCATTGCTGGCAACTGCACTATGAGTAAAACGACATCAGTACTTTTACTTCTTATTGGAATGCTTCTGTTCTTGGGGAGTTGTGCGCCTTTTGGTTATGCTATTTACTATGAGACTGTCATCGATTCAACTCAAAATCATTTTCTTTCCGATGTTGGCAGGTCTAACGAAGTAACCTTTAATTCTAGCCCGGGGTCGTTGGCACGGCTTGCCGTCGAAGCTCATATTACGACTAGTTCTGTGCAAGAAGATCCGGAAGATTTTTCTGATGATTATTTTGCTCGTTTTAAATTTCCTGTTAATTACAGTATCAGTGATGCTAATGGGAAGATTCTGATTAAAGAGAACGTTGCCTTGGTGTGGAAAGATGGTGGTCATGTATCAAAAAGTAATGAAGAAACGACAAGCACTAGTGGCTCTCTGACGGCCAAGATCAGTTTTGATAAATTTACTGTACCGGATAATGGTAATTTTATTGTTGCTATCGAAGTGAGTCCGGATACGACTTATGAAGCTAATGCGTCATCGTTAAAATTATATTTGTATGAAGGGATGATCGATAATACCTGGTATATCGTTGCCGGAGTCGCGATGTTTTTCATTGGCTTTATTCTGGCATTGATTGGTTTTATCATTTTCGTAACGAATACAACAAATGAGAACTATCAGCAACAACTCTCAGAGTCAGGCACGATAGGAAATACGGCTCAAGCTACTGTAGATGCTAATCAACAAGCGATGTTTATTCAGCTGTCTGCCTTTGCCGGTTATATTATCCCGCTCGGAAGTATTATCGTGCCACTTATTTTATGGCAAGTATGGAAGGATAAAGATCCTTACGTTGATAAAATGGGACGAGAGGCGGTTAATTTTCAACTAAGTATGGCACTCTATTACATTATCTGTTTATTTCTGATGTTTATTCTCATTGGTATAATATTAATTTTCTTTGTTATGATTTTTCATCTAACCTTCGTTATTATTGGCACCGTGCAAACATCTCGTGGCGTCGATTATCGTTATCCTATGATTATCCGCTTTATTAAACCTTAAACTGGAGTTGTAAAATGAAGTTAGCTGTCATGATTTTGAATTCGATGTTTTTGTTATTATTTATCAGTGCTGTTATCGGTGAATGGGGTGAGCCTCCAGCAATTATTTCTGGTATTGCCATCCTCAGTATAGTCATTAATTCTGTTTTTATTCTTGTTAAAACAAAAAATGATTTTGAATATGAAAAATGAACGTATTTATTTAAAGCCTTCCTCAAGATAGTTAGCGCTACCCATAATTCATATTATTTTTAATAGCACTCGGAGCACACCCTATGGGCAATTCATTAATCGATCAGATGAAGAAAGCGGGCTTGGTTAACAAAAGTAAAGCAAGTAAGGCTAAGCATGATCAATACAAAAATAAAAAGCAGAAAGCAAAGAAAGGTTCGGCTGTAGAATTAGATGAAGCGAAGTTGTTGGCTCAAAAAGCACAGGCCGAAAAAGCAGAACGTGATCGACAGATTAATCTAAAAAATAAAGAAGAAGCAGAACGAAAAGCTGTTGCTGCACAAATTATCCAATTAATTGAAACGAATCGTGTTGCCGATCGTGATGGTGAGATTGTTTATAATTTTACGGATGATAAGGTGGTGAAACGACTTTTTGTTTCTGAGAAGATTTATCAGCATCTTATGTCTGGAAAGCTTTCTATCGCTAAATTAGCTGATGGGTATGAATTAGTCCCTAAAGCAGTCGCTGAAAAAATAAAACAACGTGATGCGAAATGTATCATTAAAAATGAAGAAACTATCGAACAAGTAGAAGGTGAAGACGATCCTTATGCCGATTATAAGATTCCAGATGATTTGATTTGGTAAGTTAAATTATTAGATGTGATTCAAGGTTTGGAGAAAAAATGATGATACAAATAAGGCAATTTATTAAACATTTCCTAGGAAGAGTAAGTTTCTCTAAATTTTTCTACATGTTGTTTTTCTTGTTAATGTCATTAAGTGTCTCATCGGAGACTACAAGTGATATTGACCCACGTTTATCCGAGTCTAGATCAGCAGTTAAAGCGTTTGGCGGTCAGTTAGTGAAAGAACTTAAACATGCTTTGCAAGAGGGTGGCCCGGTTAAAGCGATTAAGGTATGTAATATCGAAGCACCACAAATTGGCAATACTCTTTCTGATGAAAATGCTTTGCAGATAGGGCGCACGTCTTTGAAAACACGTAACCCAAATAATAAGCCGGATATGTGGGAACAAGCTGTTTTGGAACAATTTGAAGAACGAAAGCAAAAAGGCGAAGAATTAGCGAAGCTTGAATTTTATCAAGAGACGGAAGAGGGTTTTCGTTATATGAAAGCGATTCCTACCAAAGGACTATGCTTGACTTGCCATGGCGAAGCATTATCTGAACCTGTTAAAGCAACACTAGCAGAATATTATCCGAACGATTCAGCAACAGGTTTTAAAATTGGTGATATTCGAGGGGCGTTTACGGTAATCAAAAAGAATTAGAAACAAATTCTATTTCGGCCAAAATTTTTAGTTTTTCTGCATAGAATACTATCGGTGGATTTTCACCGAGTTTACGGTCAGTAGTACGATGGAAGTTATAGGTGTTTGCAATGCTTAGCCGCAACATGCGATTTTTCTGGATGATTTTGGTCATTTTGATTATCCCAGATAGCTTTTCTTGCTGTTATACTAGGAGTCAATTTTTAAGCAGATTTTTGATCTGGATTAAAAATATCTAAAAAATTTAACCTACAATTAAAACAATAAGGCATATAAAGATAATGAGTAATGTAACAACGTGGGCTGTACTGTGTGACGGTAGATATATCAAAGTAATGATTAATAAGAGCGATGATAAAAAACTGTCAGTATTAGATGCAGATAAGAACGAAGATTTGGCCGCGCTTTGCTATAAGATGGTTAATAGTAAACCGGAATTTTCGCTAAAAGGTTCTGTTAAGGCAAAAAGTATTGATTTTATTGAATTACAAGCCGGTTTTCTGGCTGAACAATATGAAAAAGAATTATTTGATCGCTTGGTTATTGCAGCACCAGTCGATGTGATTAAAACGTTGCGTGCTGTTTTACCGGAAAACATAAATAAATTGGTTGCCGGTGAGTTGCCGGAAGATTTAACAACGAAGTCTTCTGATATTATTGAAGATAAGCTGGCGGACATTATTGCTGCATAATAGAAAAAATAGTGGGGTGCTAGATTATGCTAATAACTTTTGAATCGAATGCACATACTGACGTAACGATGTTTGCAGATATTGCTAAATCATTAATTAAGATGATGGGGCACAGTGGCACGATACCAAGTGCGATTGCGGCAAAGGATATTCAAGCCTCACTGGAGCGACTAAAAAAAGCTCTAGAAGCTGAATCGCAAGAGGATCTTGATGAAGATGTTAATGAAAACGAAGATGAAGAAGAAACAGAGGTAAGTATGTCTGGTCGTGCATTTCCATTAATAGAAATGTTGAAGGCAGCCGCTAAAGAAGAACAGCCTATTATGTGGTACCAAAAATAATTGCTGTATAAGCAGATATAATGCTTATTGCGTCAGCATTATGTAATTATCGTATAATCTATAAAAAACATTAATAGAAAATCCCAACGTGATAACATCGCTTGATGTATTCATGGTCACCCACATTAGCCCTTCTTGTTTGTCATTCGATTACCGGTACAGCTTCGGTTTTGATGCGTTACTTTGTCAATTATCTAGATCCTGTTGAAATCGCGTTTTTACGCTATTTGTTGGGCGGCTTATTTATATTGCCGTTATTTTTTATCTATCGAAACCCAAACTTAACGCGAAGTTTATTTTTTAAATCGATGGCATTGGGTATTTTGTTTTTTGGATTATTCCCATACTTGTTTGCGCAAGCCTTTGTTTATACCAGTGCGGCACGTGGTGCGCTCGTATTGGCCACTATGCCGATATGGACTATGTTGATTGCTAAAGCGATTGGTCATGAAAAAGTGAATGTTTTTTCATTAGTAGCTATATTTTTGACATTGGTCGGTTTATTTATTTCACTATCCGATAAATTATTTATGCCAGTGGATGCCGCTGTTACATATAAAGGCGAGTTAATTATGTTGCTTGCTGCTATATGTGGTGCTGTCTATGCGATATTTGCTCGACCTGTTTTAAAACAAATTCCTGCTACAACCATGACACCAATAGCGATGTTGGCCGGTTGTACGGTTTTATTTCCGTTTGCCGTTGCCGGCGGTGTTGATGAACATGTGTTGTCCTTATCTAATATGCAATTGGGATTAGTGATTTATGTGGGGATTGTTACAGGAGGTATTGCTTTCTTTTTATTCAGCTGGGTTTTAACCAGAACTACTGCGACGTTCAATACTATGTTTGTGACATTAAACCCTATCGTCGCTATCTTTTTAGGATATCTGTTCTTAGGGGAAGTAATTCATCTAAACTTCATCATCGGTGTATTGATTGTTTTTAGCGGACTTGGTCTAGCTGTTTATTCGCAACGAAAACATAGCTAAAAAAACCAAATTTTATTGTATTAATTAAGCGACTATTTTTTGATCGAGAACAAAAAATAGCTTCCCACCTAGTATTATTATTTAAATAAGGATTATTTAGTAATGATGTAGCAGGGGGATTTATGAGTAAGACTCAGTTAAGGATTGTTGTTCTTTACGCTGACGTTTCTGGCAGTACCCGTCTTTATGAAAAATTTGGTGACACGATAGCGTGTGCCGATATTCATACGTGTTTAGATATCTTCTCTGAAGTAGTTGTGCAGAATGAAGGGCAAAAGATTAAGACAATTGGCGACGAAATAATGTGTTCATTTTATAAAGCGGAAAATGCTGCTCAAGCTGCGATACAGATGAATCAGGAATTACGCGATGCTAGTGAAATGGGGCGTTTTCAGTCGGGTGAAGTGCATATCAAGATTGGTTGGCATTATGGTAGTGGAGTTTTTCGTGACGATGATATTATTGGTGAAGCTCCATTGTTGGCACAGCAAGTCATTGGTATGGCAAAGCGCGATGAAATTCTGACGACACAAAAAAGTATTGATGAATTGCCCGCTATTATTAAATGTACTGCAAAATTTATTGACCGTATTGAAGCTGCAGATGGTAGTGGAGAAATTGATGTTTATGCACTGCCATGGGATGACGAAGATAGTGATGCCACTGTCGTTGTTAGTGATACTGAATCACATACTCTTACCGGTGCCTTGGTTCATAGTGCATTGCTTCTGCACTATAAGGATCAAAAAATTGAAATGAATCAACAGCTGACACATTGTCATATTGGCAGTGGCGAAGATAACGAACTTGTTGTGCATGGTGAATTTACTTCGCGACACCATGGAGAGATTTATTATCGTCACGGACGTTTTCATCTATCTGATATGAGTACTAATGGTACTGGTATCATTCATCAAGGTGATGATTTTGTTCGTTTACACCGAGAAGAGCGAATGTTAACTGAAAATGGGACGATTTGTTTTGGTGGAGATCCAAATGCCGATCCCGCTGCGGCTGTTGAGTATGAGTGTATTAAGGCAGAGAATTAATTATTTATCCGCCTTGTAGGCGACATAAACAGTACAAGATGATTCTTTATCTTCATAAAGGTTTGGAAAGCTAACGATATGCGATACTGAAGATTGAAAAACACTATTCAGTAAACGCATAAATTCTTCATCTGGCGGATCATTTGACCAAAGACCAAAAATGCCGCCAGGAACAATTTTATTGGCTAATCTATTTAAACTCTCTTCAGTATAAAAAGAACTGTTTTCTTCGTTTAGCCAATGCGTTGGTGAATGGTCAATATCAAGTAACACAGCATGTACCTGTTTATTCTCTTCATCAAAACCGTTGTTATCCGATGTTGCCAAAGCAAAAAAATCAGCATGTATTAATCTGCAACGTGGATCAGATGTTAGTTTTTTTCCTAATGGTACCAGTCCACGTTTATGCCAATCGATAACGGGGGCCATAACATCAATAACTTTAAGTGATTTGATTGCTTGATCTTCCAATGCAGCAACTGCGGTATAACCGAGACCTAATCCACCGACGACAATATCTAGATTATTTTTATGTTTTGTTTGTTTTAATGCAGCAAGGCTAAGTTTTGAAAGTTGTATTTCTGATTCGGTGAATAAACTGGACATTAAAAACTCGTCGTTCAGTTTTACTTCGTAGAGTAACTTTCCATTGAGCCTCGGTTCGGTTCGTTTTCTGAGGCTAATATCTCCTAAAGGCGTAGGTTGAAAGTCCAGTTCTTCGAAGATGATTTGCATATTTATTATTGTTTATATTTATCGCTTTTACTTATTTACCTTTTTCGGTCTCCGTTCCGGACTCGACTCTCGGTTGCTGCTCCCGGCGCAACTCTACCTCCTCCATCCATGGAGTCGTACCGCCTACTTCCCTGTAGGCGTCTTTTTCCCATAGCCCTGAAAACTAGTTTTTGGTTTTTTATCAGCAGTAACAGCTTGTTTTTTTATATCGTCCTGCCCATGCTTTTCAGGTTCTGCCTTTTCAGCCTCTGGTTTTGATTCAGCTTTTTTAACGCGGATTTTATTGTCGGCAACTTCCTTACCATTCAGATTTGTTATTGCTATTTTGGCTTCGCCTGCTTTTGGCATTTCGACAAAGCCAAAGCCTTTAGATTGATTAGATTTTTTGTCCATAACAATCGTACAAGATTGTACTGTGCCATGCGCTTCAAATAGAGTGCGGACTTCGGCTTCGGTGGTGCTGCGATCTAGATTGCGTATCAGTATCTTCATAGAGGTACCTTAATAAATACAAAGGCCTTGTTATTTAGCGTTAGCTGATTTTTTCTCTACTTCCAGCTGGCTTAAAAGATATTCTTCATAAGTGCCCTGGAAATCGATAACTTTATGGTTTTTTATTTCAATCACTCGTGTCGCCAATGATGAAACGAATTCGCGGTCATGACTAACGAAGATCAAAGTGCCTTCATAATGTTCCAACGCCAGGTTTAGCGCTTCAATCGCTTCCATGTCTAAATGGTTGGTCGGTTCGTCCATTATCATGACGTTAGTTTCTTGCATCATTAACTTACCAAACAACAATCGGTTCTTTTCTCCGCCCGAACAGACCTTTACTTTTTTCTCAAAGTCTTCTGATGAGAATAAGAGTTGTCCTAAGGTAGCACGTACGGCTTGATCATCGTGCTTTGGTTTACGCCATCGACTCATCCAATCGTATAACTTCAGATCATTATCGAAATCAGCGGTGCTGTCTTGAGGGCAGTAGCCTAGTGTTGCATTTTCTGCCCACTGTATCGTACCGTTGTTTGCTTTAAGATCATTCACTAAACATCGAAGAAAGGTTGTTTTACCTACACCATTCTCACCGATAATGGCTAAACGAGCGCCAGCTTCTAAGAGGATGTTGCCTTTATCAAAAAGTGTTTCTTCTTCAAAACCATGGCCTAAATCTTCCAGAGTTAATGCAAGACGATGTAATTTTTTATCCTGACTAAAACGAATAAAAGGGCTCATACGACTGGATGCTTTAATATCATCCAGTTTGATTTTTTCAATTTGTCTTGCGCGAGATGTCGCTTGCTTTGCTTTCGAAGCATTGGCAGAGAAACGACTAACAAAATGTTTTAGTTCGGCTATTTGTGCTGTCTTCTTTGCATTCTCTGATTGCATTCGTTCGCGTGCTGCTGTCGATGCCATCATAAAATCATCGTAGTTACCCGGGTAGACTCGTAATTCACCATAATCGATATCAGCGATGTGAGTGCAAACCTCACTTAGGAAATGACGATCATGGGAAATAATCACCATAGTACTTTTCCGACTTTTGAGTACATCTTCTAACCAACGAATGGTATTGATGTCGAGGTTATTAGTCGGTTCGTCTAATAACAAAATGTCAGGTTCTGCAAACAGAGCTTGTGCGAGTAAAACGCGAAGTTTCCAACCGGGTGCGACTTCACTCATCGGTCCTTCATGTAATTCTTCTTCGATACCTGCGCTTAAGAGTAATTCACCGGCGCGGCTTTCGGCACTGTAGCCATCCATTTCACCAAATTCGCTTTCCAAATGAGCGACTTTCATGCCGTCTTCTTCAGACATTTCTGCCAGGGAATAAATACGGTCACGTTCTTGTTTTACTTCCCATAATTCAGCATGACCCATAATCACGGTATCAAGCACAGTGTATTTTTCAAAAGCAAATTGATCCTGATGCAATTTACCGACACGTTCGTTCGGAGTAATAGAGACATTTCCGGTAGTAGGCTCAAGGCTGCCATCAAGAATTTTCATGAAGGTCGATTTACCACAACCGTTCGCGCCAATCAGTCCATAGCGATTTCCATCGCCGAATTTGACTGAAATATTTTCAAATAAAGGCTTAGCACCGAATTGCATTGTGACGTTTGCTGTCGAAATCATTTCGTGTTCCTGACTCTGTTTTAATGGGGGTTAAACGGGCGCGTACTATAGTGCTTTGCAGCAATTTCGTCGAGTGAAACTATTGTTAATTTGTGCCGTTTTTCTATTAATTTCGACAAATATCTAGATATAGCGGTTAATTTACTATTTACTACTATATATAGATGTTTTTACAATAAAACCGTATGATATTTACCCTAGTACTTGCTGTTATTTGGGAAGCAAATTTAAGGGGGAATATCGTTGTTTATAGGCCGGAAAGCTCCGCATTTAGCCTTATTGGGCTTGTTTATTACTGTTTCTATACTATCTAGTCGTTTTGTTCTTGCTTCGCATGATGAAGTTTGTAGCTCTCAGTGGCATGTGACTGGCTACTTTACCCCGGTTGAAGTCGATTACTCTCAATCTGAACTAAGTCAGGTTCATATTGAGCGGTTTGGCAAAAGCATCCATTCCAAAGCATTTTTAAAAGCGGTTAAAATCGAAGGCTGGGGAAGAACAAAGGACGGTTGGTATCTTGGTCGTTTTTCTAACAAGTGGCATAAAAGTAAGCAGCCACTAAATTCGATAGGTAAGCCATTACAAACAGGTTCGATTGCGACTGACAGAACTATAATTCCAACAGGTTCGAAATTGAAGATTCCTAGCTTGCCAAATAATCTAAAACATCAACTCTATGTGTCTGATGATGTCGGTAGTGCAATTAAGAATACGCATGTCGATATATATACTGGCGAAGGCAGACAGGCAGAGAAAACGACTTATGAGATAACCGGAAAAGATCATACCGTTTGCCGATTAAGTTCGATCTAATTTATTCTACGGACTTTAAATTTTCGACCTTTTATTTTTCCTTCAGAAAGTACCTTTAAAGCTTGTTTTGAAATCGCTTGTTCTACAGCGACATAAGCATATTTATCAAAGATATCGATTTTACCAATCTGCTTGCCGTTAAGACTCGCATCTCCTGTTAAGGCACCCAAAATATCTCCCGCACGGACTTTATCTTTACGACCTCCATTAATACCAAGAGTGACCATTGGCGGGAATAATTTAGAAAAGTCACGAGTTTTAAGTGTCGATGTTTTATCAATACGTACCGGACTCTTTTTAAATGCTTCTATCGCTTCAACTCTGAATTTTTCTGAAGCCATAAATAAACTCAATGCTAAGCCTTGGCTACCTGCGCGACCGGTACGGCCGATTCGGTGAATGTGTATTTCCGGATCAGGTGATAACTCAAAATTAATTACAGCTTGTAGATCTTTAATATCAATTCCGCGTGCAGCAACGTCAGTTGCGATTAAAATAGAACTACTTTTATTCGCAAATTGTACAATGACTTGATCTCGTTCTCGTTGTTCCAGATCGCCGTGTAAAGAAAGTGCATGAAATCCTTGCTTCCATAAGGTATCAACCAACTCCTGACATTGTTGTTTTGTATTACAAAAAACAATACTTGACTCAGGTTTGTAATGTTGTAGTAAAGCAATCAGTGCAGTCGTTCTTTCACCTGCGTCTACTTCATAAAATATTTGTTTTATTTCTTTATCGTCATGCACAGATTCAACACGGACATCGGCTGGATTATTTTGAATGGTGTTACTAATCTTTTTAATCTGATCAGGGTAGGTAGCGGAAAATAACAACGTCTGTTTTTGTTTTGGAGTTTGTTTAATGACCCGCATGATTTCATCAGAAAACCCCATGTCTAACATACGATCAGCTTCATCCAGAACTAATGTTTTTAATCCATTCAGTTTTAACGATTCTTTATCCAGGTGTTTTAATATTCGCCCTGGAGTGCCAACAACAATATGCGGCGGATGTTCTAATGCTGCGAGTTGCGGCATCATAGACTTGCCGCCACATAAGGTAACCAATTTCGTGTTAGGAATAGCACGTGCAAGGCGACGTATTTCAGTGCTAACTTGATCTGCGAGTTCACGTGTTGGACAAAGTACTAATGCTTGTACTTGATAATTTTTCGTTTCAAGTTTATTCAATAAGCCAATAGCGAATGCCGCTGTTTTACCGCTACCGGTTTTTGCCTGAGCTAATAAATCTTTACCTTCAAGAATAGCGGGTAGGCTTTGTGCTTGAATAGGCGTCATCTCTTTAAAATCTAAAGACGCAATATTAGCCAAAACTTCAGCAGGCAAGGGCAGGGATGAAAAATCTGTTGAGCTCATAATTATAATAATAAACCTTCATCTATTTTATGAAAGACATCAGCGCTTTCAATAAGATTTTTAGCTGTTAAAGCCGGTACGCCATAAACTTCAGTGGCGACACCATAAGTATTCTTTATCTTTTCTAATAAAATACCGAAGTCACCATCGCCTGATAATAAGATAACGGTATCAACGTCTTTTGCCATTTCCATAACATCAATGGTAATACCGACATCCCAGTCACCTTTCGCCGAACCATCACTACGTTGAATAAACGGTTTAAGTTTTACGGTAAAGCCAATGTGTTTTAAGGCATCTTGAAATTTAATCTGTTTGTCATCACCACGATGCGTTGCATAAGCATTGGCGCAAACGATTTCACCTTCCGCACTAACGTTTTTCCAGAGTTTCTTGTAATTAAACTGGCGGGAATAGGTATCGCGGGTGGTGTAATAGATGTTTTGAACATCTACAAAAAGTGCAATTTTTTTCAAAATGGGTCCGTTGGAGTCATATCTTGTTAAACGTTATACCCATGATATATGGAAATGCGGAATTTAGAGTGCGTTTGTTTTTATTCAGAGCAAGACGCGACGACGCGCATGGTCGCTCCCTGTAAGGAGGAGCAACGAAGTTCTGGATGAAAACAGGTGGGCTATAAAACTGCATTTCTATATATCATGGGTATGAGCATAACACGAGCTAGAAGATAGAGATTCCCTAAGTAATGTTTAAGTGATTTTAGTCGATATATCGCTATCTACATTTGAAACACTCACTATAATAGCCCGCCTCGGAGGATGTACATGCTTTTACTTTCAAAAAAACAAGATTGGCTGGGAAATATTCGCGGCGATATTTTGGCGGGCCTTGTTGTTGCGCTGGCCTTGATTCCAGAGGCGATCGCCTTTTCAATTATTGCCGGTGTTGACCCTAAAATTGGTCTTTATGCATCATTTTGTATTGCTGTAATTACCGCAATTATTGGCGGGCGCCCAGGCATGATCAGTGCTGCTACAGGTGCGATGGCCTTACTAATGGTGACATTAGTTAAAGAACACGGCTTACAATATTTATTAGCAACAACCTTATTAACCGGTGGTTTACAAATTATTGCCGGTTATCTCAAACTTGGTAGTTTAATGCGTTTTGTATCGCGTTCCGTCGTCACAGGCTTTGTAAATGCTTTAGCCATTTTGATCTTTATGGCGCAATTACCAGAATTAACCAATGTCACATGGCATGTCTATGCGATGACTGTTGCGGGATTGGGCATTATATATTTGTTTCCCTATCTTCCTGTTATTGGCAAGTCGATTCCATCACCGCTAGTTTGTATTGTATTAATATCGGCAATCGCTGTTTATTTTCAAATAGATATTCGCACCGTCGGTGATATGGGTGAATTACCCGATACCTTGCCGATATTTCTATGGCCTGATATACCGTTAACATTTGAAACACTGCAAATCATATTTCCTTATGCCTTACCGTTAGCAATGGTCGGTTTACTAGAGTCATTAATGACAGCAACGATTGTTGATGATTTAACCGATACCGGCAGTGATAAGAATCGTGAATGTAAAGGACAGGGGATTGCTAATATTGGTTCCGGTCTTTTAGGCGGCATGGCAGGTTGTGCGATGATTGGTCAATCTGTGATTAACATTAAATCAGGTGGTCGTGGTCGTTTATCAACCTTACTTGCCGGTATCTTTCTTTTGATCATGGTTGTCTTCCTCGGAGAATGGATAAAACAAATTCCGATGGCAGCGTTAGTCGCTGTGATGATCATGGTGTCGATTGGTACTTTTAGTTGGGGTTCGCTTCGAGATTTAAAAGCACATCCGCTTTCTTCTAACATTGTGATGATCATGACAGTGATAGTTGTTGTCTGGACACACAACCTGGCTTTGGGTGTTTTTGTTGGCGTATTACTCGCGTCATTGTTCTTTGCTAACAAGATTAGTCATTTCATGTATGTTGAGTCAGAGAAAGATGAAGAAAAAGATATTCGAACTTATCGTATTGTTGGTCAGATCTTTTTTAGTTCATCAGATAAATTTATTGCCGCATTTGATTTTAAAGAGGCAGTAGAAAAAGTAGTGATTGATCTCAATCGAGCGCACTTCTGGGATATCACATCGGTATCAGCTTTGGATAAAGCAGTACTTAAATTTCGTAGAGAAGGTGCAGAAGTTGAATTAATAGGTTTAAATGAAGCGAGTTCAACAATTATCGATCGCTTCGGTGTTCATGATAAGCCAGAAGAAATAGAAAAAATTATGGGTGGTCACTGATGAGTAATGAAAAGCCAATGGTTTTAGCCTGTATCGATGGATCTAAATTAAGCGAAGCAGTTTGCGACTATGCAGTATGGATAGCACAACGCGTCGAAGTGCCATTAAAACTTCTTAATATTATAGACCATCATCATGAGACTGCCTCAACAAGTGATCTCTCCGGTAACCTGGGTGTTGATAGTCGCGATCATTTACTCGAAGACATTACCGAATCTGAACACACAAAAGGTAAAAAACGTATTCAACAAGGCAAAGCGATTTTACAAGCTGCAAAAGAACGCGTGATTGAAGATGGTTTTTCAAATCCAGAAACAAGTCTGCAACATGGTAGTTTGATAGAGACGTTAACAGAGCTTGAAGAAAATATTCGTGTGCTCGTGATTGGTGCAAGAGGAAAGGTACATGAAGATCAACCAGATCAAATTGGTGCAAAACTTGAAGAAATGATCCGCTCTTTACATCTTCCCATTCTGGTGGCTTATGAAGAATTCAAAACACCGAAAACAATCATGATTGCCTATGATGGCGGCGAAGCAGCAGATAAGGCAGTTGATATGGTTGCGAATAGCCCTTTATATAAAGGCCTCGTTTGTCATCTGGTCTGCGTTAGTAATAAAGATAAAGCGGATGAAGTATTAGACAAAGCAGCTAATAAGCTACGTGAAGCTGGTGGCATAGATATTGTTACTGCTAGTCTGAGAGGCAAAGCTGAACATGAACTTTGTGAATACCAACTAAGTCAGAATATTGATATGACGATAATGGGAGCATTTAGTCATAATCGATTACACGATCTGCTTTTAGGTAGCTTTACGGTCAAAATGTTATTCAATACCAAAAGACCATTATTGCTACTCAGATAAACTTAAAAAATTGATACAAATATTTAAATTAATATAAAATAATCTAAAACTGGAGAATTAAATAATGAATAAACTAAACTTATTAGGCCTGGCGCTTATTGTATTTTTAACGGCTTGTAGTGATGAAGATAAATCTGCTGCATCTAAAGAAATGGACAAGGCTGGAGAAAGTACTGCAGCAGCTATGGAAAGTGTTACTGAAGCAGTAAGCGAAGCAAAAGAAGAAATGGCTGAAGTTGTAGAAGAAGCGGCAGAAGAAACAGCTGCGGCTACTGAAGAAGCGCCTACTATGACCGATCAAGCGATGGATATGGCGAAAGAAAAAGCACAAGAATATATCGATGAAAATAAAGATGAAATAATCCAGGCGGCAAAAGAAGAAGTGACTAGCATGGTTCAGGATCAAGCTGCGGATATGGCCAAGGAACAAGCCACTGAGATGGTTAAAGATCAAGCTGCAGATATGGTAAAGGAACAAGCAATGGACGCAACTAAAGAAGGTGCAATGGATAGTGCAAAAGATATGCTTAAAGAAGGTTTCTAAGACACTATTTAAATAAGTCGTAAAATTTGATGGTGGACTTATACGTTCACCATCAAATATTTACAGAAGTATAACGTTACTCCTCATACAAGCTTTAAACACAAATTCTTAAACAGCAGCTTTATTCGTTGAAGCAGAACGTCTATTTTGATTAGATGATCTATTACTATTGTAAGGGTTATTTGCTTGTCCATTCTTACTACGTGTTTTTTTCTTAGTCGATTTTCCTTTCCACGGACTTTTGCTATTACTCGTGTTTCCGTCATTCGATCTATTGTTAGGTTTCTTCGAACGACTTTTTTTATTAGATGAATTTGTCCTAACCGATTCCGGTACACTATGATCAGGTTCAAAACCGTCGATTTCTTCGCGCTTAATTTTAAATTTAATAAGCTTCTCGATATCTTGCAGTTGTTTTATTTCATCCGCACTGACTAAAGAAATCGCATGTCCACTTGCACCGGCACGACCGGTTCGACCGATTCGATGCACATAGTCTTCGGAAACATTCGGTAGATCAAAATTAACAACATGAGACAGTTGATCAATATCAATCCCTCTGGAAGCGATATCAGTAGCAACTAACACTTGTACTTTATTCTGCTTAAAGTTTGCTAGTGCCTTAGTACGCTGCGACTGGCTTTTGTTGCCGTGTATTGCGGCGGCTTTGATATCATTTTGAGAAAGTTTTTTAACTAATTTATCCGAGCCATGTTTGGTACGAGCAAAGACTAAAACTTGATACCAATTGCCCTCTTTAATTAAGTGACTTAATAATTCTAATTTGCGTGCCTTATCAACCGGGTGAACAGTTTGCGAAATTTTTTCAACAGTTGAGTTACGTGGTGCAACATCGATTTCGACAGGGTTGTTAATAATGCCTTTAGCAAGCTGTCTGATTTCATCAGAGAATGTCGCAGAGAACATCAGGTTTTGACGCTTCTTCGGTAACAACGCCATGATTTTTTTAATGTCATGAATAAAACCCATATCCAACATACGGTCGGCTTCATCAAGCACGAGTATTTCGAGATCACTAAATTTCACTGCGTTTTGTTGATACAAATCAAGCAAGCGTCCTGGTGTTGCAACAAGGACATCAACGCCTTTGCGTAGCTTCATCATTTGCGGATTAATACCTACACCACCAAAAACAACGGCAGATCGTAAATCCATATGTTTACCATAAGTAAAAACGCTGTCTTGTACTTGTGCAGCGAGTTCGCGAGTCGGTGTTAATACCAAAGCGCGAACACGATTATTTTTTACTTTCGGTTTATTACTAAGCAGTTGTAATAACGGTAAGGTAAAACCGGCTGTTTTTCCTGTGCCAGTTTGTGCGGCAGCCATGACATCCGAGCCTTTTAAAATAGCGGGGATGGCTTGCGCCTGAATAGGGGTTGGGCTGGTATAGCCAGTGTCACGCACAGCGCGTAACAATTCTTCGGATAATCCGAGTTCTTCAAATTTCATTTAATAAAGTATTCCTAAATATTGTTATGCCATCCGCTTTGCTATTTCTAGCTAAAGTCTACATAAGATGACATGAGTTTCGGCGCACGCGCATTATTGCGGAGCAGTCCGAGGCATAAGGTAGTTTTGCCGTTTTACGCGGCATACAATTGTGGCTTCTCAAAAAGGAAGGGATTTAGACTTGGTGTGTTTATTAAGTCTAATAACAACTAAAGATGTCGCTCTGAACACTATGTAGTGCTACAGATGCGCGCACATTAACAGAATTTGCTAGTAAAGCTACACATTTATTAAGATAAGCGGAACATTACGACATTATTGCCCAATACAAAGTAATGAATTCAATATCATTGATTTCTTTGTATTTAAGTCTTAGCTAGAATAAATTTAACTAAAATTAACTCAATATCGAAAGCACATATGTATAAACACTATTCTAAGATTATTTTACTTCTCATTGCCTTTTGTAGTTTAAGCGGATGTGTTGGCGTGCCTAAGGGTGTTACAACGGTAAATGGTTTTGAAATAGATCGATACTTAGGTGAATGGTATGAAATCGCGCGTTTGGATCATTCTTTCGAAAGAGGCTTAACTAACGTATCAGCAAATTATAGTTTACGAGAAGATGGTGGCGTAAAAGTAATAAACAAAGGTTATGACCCGGTTAAAAATGAATGGAATGAAGCGGAAGGGAAAGCTTATTTCGTCGGTGATAAATCCTTAGGCCAATTAAAAGTTTCTTTTTTCGGACCATTTTACGGCGCTTATAATATTTTAAAGTTAGATAAAAAAGACTACCAATATTCATTAGTGTCTGGCCCCGATTTTTCTTACTTATGGATCCTTGCCAGATCACCTGATTTAGATCAATCTGTGAAAAACTCACTAATAAGCTATGCTAAAGAAAAAGGCTTTGCGACAGATCAACTTATTTTTGTTTCTCACGACAAAGTAAAATAAAAGAAGAGTAATGAGATATGGATAAAATAAATCATGTCGCGATACAGGTAGATGATATCGATATTGCGGTTGAATGGTATATGCAGAAGTTTGATACAAAATTGCTTTACCAAGATGAATCATGGGCATTGATTCAATTTGATAACTTATCTCTGGCTTTAGTACTTCCAAATCAACATCCTTCACATTTTGCTATCGATAACCATGAAGCAGAAAAATATGGCGAGCTAACAAAACATCGCGATGGTACAGCTTCTATTTATATAAAAGATCCCTTTGGTAATTCAGTCGAAATAATAAAAAGTTAAGCCAGATTTAATAGAATCATGTGAATCTATCTCACCTAAGCTAAAAATCATTTAAATATCTCATACTATCTCCTTACTAAATAAAGTGAATCTTTAACTATTCTTAACTATATTTACAGGATGAAGGGCTCATCAAGATATTGAACTATATCAAATTAGACTTTAAATATAGTGTTCGATAACCTTGGTTCTACAAGTGCTTCATGGAAACATGCAGCTGAAACCGTAATTATACTATGGGTACGAGATTTGATGCGTTATGAGACTAATTAGTATTTTAGATGTCGCCAATACCTCTTACGATGAGCAAGTTTTTCGAACTTCGAATACTTCTAATATCATTGTATTTTTAGTTTTCGCTACTCTGATAGCGATTTGCACTTATATCTTCATTGCAAATGGTTATTACCTAAAATCATTTTTCTGGAACTATGTTATTTATCTGTGGTGTATATTTTGGTTCGGCCTTTTTGTCTGGATGGCATGGTCTCGGTTTCGTTCATGCTTACTTCCTACAAATTGGCTCGTAAAATTAAGCTCCGATCGTCTGTTAGTAAAATATCGTTCTTTCCAGAATCTTAATTATGCGGATACTGATCCCGTTATTATTGAATTATCATGGCGAGATCTTAATTGGGTGCGTAAAACAAAAGAAACGTCATCGAAAGATCATGGTGATAGCACGACAACAGAATTTTTCACCTACATTGATATTAACTTGCAGTTATCAAAAGATGAATTACAAGAAATTAAATCAGCATTGAATGAAGAAAGAAAACGTAAACCACCGGCATCGGAAGTAGGTGAATTGCGACATGAGTTGTTTCAAGCCAGAAAAAGTAAAGCAGACAAACACGAAATTCAGGAAATAAAGGAAAGAATTCGTCGCGCCAAAGGAAATAGTAAATCTAGCCAAAAAGTATCAGGTGTTAAACATAATGATTACCCTGTAAGGTTAATTGATAATATTTTGCGGATCAGATGGAATGGCTTAAAGCCAAAAGCTAATCAAGCAATAAAATCGTTTACCTTACACACAAAACTTGAGACAGACTTAAAACTAGACTCCGATTCAACGAGTGATTCACTCAAAGGAAAAGAACTCGATGACATGATTCTCGACCGAGTAAGTAAGGGAGATAGATTTGATGCTATGACATTAGTAAAAAAACACTATGGATATAGCACAACAGAAGCCAAGAAATTTATAGATGAACTGGCTAACAAACCAATTGAATGAAAAATAATTTAGCCTAAATATGTTTAATAAATCTGAAGAATTCGAATATTCTGAACGTGATAAAAAGATACATCGCCTGATTGTTATTGAAGGCAGTGTCAATCTCATTGTCCTGATAGCAAAATTGTTTGTTGGTTTATCAACCGGCTCCTTAGCCATTATTGCCGATGCAATACACTCCTTAACGGATCTTGCTAATAATATAGTCGCCTGGGTTGTTGTGCGCTTATCCGCAATGCCAGCAGATCGTGAACATCCCTACGGACATCGTAAATTTGAAACCTTAGCCGTGTTTGCCTTGGCTACCTTGCTGGCCGTATTTGCATTCGAAATTGCGAAGAATGCAGTAATAAAAGAAACAACGGAGATTATTAGCGGCAATTGGGAACTCGCCGTGATGATAACGGTGCTGGTGATTAATATCACGTTAGCAGCATGGCAACGTTATTGGGCCAAAAAATTAAAATCCAGCATTATGCTTGCTGATGCGGCACATACCTTTGCCGATGTATTAACCACCGTTGTTGTTATTGTCGGTTGGCAGTTATCGGCCATGGGATTTTTAATCGCCGATAGATTATGCGCGCTTGGCGTTGCCGGTTTTGTTTTTTATCTCGCTTACCGATTATTTAAAACAGCATTTCCAGTGCTCGTCGATGAATATGCGATCGATCCGGAAGAGATCAACGAAGTGGTCATGAATATTGATGGCGTTAAAGAAGTAGGGCGTATTCGTTCACGCTGGATCGGATCAGATGTTGCCATCGACATGGTGGTTTCAGTTGATGCAAAATTAACAACAGAAGAATCACATCACATTGCTGATCAAATTGAAACAATGATAGAAGAACAATTCAATGTCGGCGATGCCTTCATACATATCGAACCTTATAAATAATTATCTGTACATAATTTTAATCCAGCAAGAATCGTCCAAGCTGTTGCTTGAGTAATTTATTTTCCGAACGAAGTTTTTCCAGCTCATCGATCATATCGAGATATAGCGGAATACCAATCCAATCGATATCAAAATCCCGATGCAGTCGCGATGCGCGTTTGGCAATGCTGAGCATATAACAATCGAAACACCATTCGTTTGGCGAATCGCCACTCGGCTCGATAACGCCTTCTTCAACGATAGTAATTAATACCTCAGTCGGCAGTTCAGCAATTTCGCATACTTCGTCGAGCGTTAGCTCTACAGTTAAACTCGTTTCCATTATGCAGTCCTCCATTCGCTACGTGGATTGAATGTCGAATTTTTCGATAAGGATTCCCAAAGTTGTTTGGCTTCATCATCCGTCTTATCAGGAACGACTATTTTCAAGACCGCATACAAATCACCCGTGCCGGTTTTACCAGGCAGGCCTTTACCTTTAATGCGCATGCGCTTACCGGTCTGGCTATTTTGCGGCAAGGTCAGATTAATATTACCCGAGAGTGTCGGTACCTCGACCTTGGTACCCAGTATCGCTTCCCATGGCGAGATCGGAACGGTAATAATCAAATTATGCCCTTCAACATCATAAAGCGGATGCGGGACCAAACGGATATGCAAATACAAATCACCATTGGCTCCCTCACCAATACCGGGGCCGCCCTGAGCTTTTAAACGAATACGTTCGCCCTCGGTCACACCTTTGGGAATTTTAATATTCAGGGTCTTCTTAACATCCGCCAACCTGCGTCCCTCGGCATCGTAATGCGGAAGACTAAAAGAAATCGTTTTCTGTTTATCCGAAATCGTTTCTTCAAGAAAAATCGGTAATTCAGTTTCAATATCCTGACCGCGGAAACTAAAGTGCGATTGGCGATTAGCTTGCGGGCCGCTGGTGCCAGCGCGCGAACCACCCGCACCAAATATCGATTCAAAGAAATCAGAAAAATCGCCATCATGAGAAGCAGACGATTGCCAACCCGGCGGCGGCGTAAAGCTTTGGCCTTCCTTGCCGCCGTATTTGCGCAGCTCATCATATTCCGTTCGTTTCGCCGGATCTTTCAGCGCAGCATAGGCTTCAGCAACATCCTTGAATTTGGCTTCAGCATCCTTGTGTTCGCTAACATCCGGATGATACTTGCGCGCCAGTTTTCGATAAGCGGTTTTAATCGCCTTTAGATCGGCCTCCGGCTCAACCCCGAGAATCTTGTAATAATCTTTAAATTCCATTCATAACCTCTTGTGATTCAACATTGATGTTCAAGAATGACAAAGCAGTTTTAAAGATAGCACTTTCTCTTCACTAAAAGCACCATGAAAGTGAAATGACGAAATTGCAGAATAGTTTCACTTCAAATACCCGCTCAAATAAGGCAAATTAAATTCATGAAAGTTAACAAAGGCTGGCACTATTTATTGCCATTAATACTGCCGGGCTGTAATAGTATAAATACATGATTACCCAAAACTTCAAAAGGACTTACCGCAGCATCGCTATCTGAAAAAACTAGAGCGGGCAAAATCAGAAGTACTTAATAGTCAACAAAAAGGCGATGAGGAACGGTTGAGTACAAAGTTTATTATAAAACTGAAGATGGGAGACAAAATATTCTACATGAAAAACCGACTTTTCTAATAATTGAAAGACGTTGGCATTATATTGAAAGTATAGTGAAAATAGCGAAATTAAAATAAAAAATAAACTTTCTTTTTTCTTGTTAATTAATATTTAAATTTCGTTATCGATTTTTTCATGTTTTCAAAAATCGGCTCAGAAATATGTTGAGGAAAGTCTTTAGATACACGAGAAGAAACTTCAGAAATGACGTGATCAACTTCACTGATAGATTCATCAATGGTATCTATCATTGCGGTTCCTGGAAAATCAACTTTCTTACTTTGAGCCAACCAATGTCGTGGCAACATAGTATGCCAATGATAATGTGTATTCTTACTATGTAAGGCCATGGCCATTTTTAGTTTTTGATAATCAATCTGTCTTTTGTTAGAGATAGTATATGCAGATATAACATCATAAATAGGTGTTAAACAGAATCGGCCTCCTTGCTTTAAAAAGATACTGAAATTTTTTGCATGGCCATCAATAGCACCAAGTAACCAGAATAGAAAAATAGTTTTCATAAATTGTTTTCTTTCTTCTTCAGGTTTCAAAGAAGACTTTAAAACATCCATAATTGTTTCAATTCCCGGTCCTCCATGACTTTCATATTTTAAACCAGGTGCTTTTCCAGTTGCTTGGCACATATCTTCTTGCGGTATTCTGATGATCCAGTCTCCATCATCTGAAAATTCACGATCAAAACGCTCTACAATCAATACCGTAACGTCTTCAAACGTTTTTATTTCTACATTAGGAACTGGAATGTTAAATTCTTTTAAAATATTGTTGCATAGCCATTCGTTTTCAACACTCTCACTTAAGTCAATGTTGTTATATTCGATTTTCCCTATAGGTAATTTAAAGATATGCGTTGTTGGAGTAGCACCTATTGGACGTTGCCATTTTCCATCATGCCAAAGCAAAGCCGTCTTTTCCTGTGCGCCGGCAAGTGAAATTCGAAAATCATCATCTTCCGACATGCCGAGTGGAATTGTCTTATAGTTTTTCAGTTCCTCAGCGATTTTTTTATCACTTAGAGGCGTGCCTTCAATTTTTTTTACATCAACCTCATTTTTTTCTGTTAATAATTGAATCGCACCAACACAATCCTTTCCTATAATAGAAAGCAAATCGAATGGCCTATCTGTCTTTGCACCGAACCTAGCCTGAATACGTTCTCTGATATCTTTATTATCAGGTAAAAGGTTAGCAAAATAATTGTATACGTTATCCCCTTTATGTTTCTTTTCTGTCAGTGGTAATGATAAAGATAATGGGATGGCTAGATCTTTATGTTCTAACCATGAATCACTATAAATAAATTCCTGCATTCCACTTTTATGTTGAATGTACTCACCAACTTCATAGCCATTCATATAAACAAACAACGATGCCATTACCAAAGTCCTTTCTTAGTTTTAGATTTAACACGTGGTTCTAAATATATTTCGAGTCCAAGCGCAGACATAATGTTAAATAAAGTTTCAAGTCGTACACCCTGTTTTCCTGCTTCGATATTTGAAACAGTTTTTTGGGTCAAGTTAAAACGTTGCCCTGCCTCTGTTTGAGTTAGATTCTGCTCCATTCGGTACTTTCGTAGTACCTTGCCTAAAGTTTTGGGAGAGGTAATTGGAATCATGATCTTTATCTCAAGTTAATGTTGATTTCTAATATATCCGTAAGGGTATATCTTTAGTTTATATCTGTAAAGGTATATTTTAAGTTTATACCTTTAAGGGTATATATGCAGAATATATCTTTAAAGGTATAAATTAGACTTTGTAGATCGTTGTTTTATAGCGCTTTTAAAGCCGTTCTGAATAAGGCAAAGTAAATTCATGAAAGTTAACAAAGGCTGGCACTATTTATTGCCATTAATACTATTAATACTGCCGGGCTGTAATAGTATAAATATTTGGGACATACGGGATATCGGCGCCGTAGTCGAGGATCCGAGTACAGCCAAACAAGTATTGAAGAACAGAGGTCGGAGTTATGCCGAAAGCAAAATCCCCGCCGATCTAAAAGCCCTAAAAGTCACTATAGAAAGATTTGTAGAACAAATTGATAATATTTGGGGAAAAGATGACGCCAAACAATCCGGTCCGAAAGACTACGTAAAATACACCGATAAATATTACAACCGCGCACATGTTAATTTTGAGAGCGGCACAGTCACTATCGAAACGCTAGCACCAGATTCACAAGAAGATTATTTAAAGAAAGCCATCATAACCACATTACTAACGCCAGATGATCCAAGACAAGTTGATCTCTATTCCGATGCCACGCCAGTAGGAGATGGCAATCCTTTTCTCTACGAACAAGTATTAGATCACGAAGGCAAAGCCATACAATGGCAATGGCGTGCTAATCGTTATGCAGAATACTTAATAAAAAATAAAATCAGTAAAGTTAAAATAGGTGATAAGAATGGACTAAGAGTCATCTTTCCATTAGTTAAAACGCACCAGAAAATTCGGGCTTATAAATACGCCTCATTAGTACGCAAATACAGCAAGAAATATAATGTTACCGAAAGTTTAATCTACGGCATTATAAAAACAGAAAGCAGTTTCAATCCGTTTGCCGTTAGCCATGCCCCGGCGTATGGACTAATGCAGATTGTTCCGAGTACTGCGGGCCGAGATGTCTTCGAAAAAATAAAAAAAAGCCCCGGGCAACCCAGTCCGCAAAATCTGTATAACCCTGAATACAATATTGATATCGGCACGGCTTATGTAAAAATATTACAAGAGCAATATTTGGTAAAAGTAAAAGACCAAAATGCGCGTCGCTATACAGTAATCTCTGCCTACAACGGCGGCGCGGGTAATGTACTAAAAACCTTCTCATCCAATCGAGAACAAGCCGTAGTAAAAATAAACCAGCTCTCATCAAACGAGGTCTACCAACAACTTACTAACAAACACCCCAAACAAGAATCACGTCGTTACCTATTAAAAGTAGACGAAGCCCAGAAAGAGTTTTGGAAGAACGAAGGTTTTTAAAACCACAGATTTAATTGAAACTATGACAAACATATGTCCCTGCGAACAAGGTGAATTGCGAAGCGAGAGAGGGCAGCCTGGGCTGAGCGGAAAACCATTTGAAAAATGTTGCGAACGTTTTCTAAATGGAAGTGCTAACGCAACAACTCCAAAACAACTCATGCGCTCAAGATACACCGCTTATGCATTAGGCAACTATGGCGAATATTTACTAGCAACATGGTTACCCGAAAAAAGAATAGGACTGACCGCCGAATCGCTATCTGAAAAAAGGCTGGAGTGGGTAAAATTAGAAATACTCAATAGCCATCAAACAGGCGATGCAGGCAGGGTTGAGTTTAAGGCTTATTATAAAACGGATGATGAAGAACTAAATATTCTGCATGAAAAATCGACTTTTCGAAGAATTGATAGGCGTTGGTACTATGTTGAAGGCGAGGTAAAACAGGAAAATACTGAATAAAATAATTATTTAAATATGAGATTATTCAAATAATTTCTCAATTGTTGAGATAAGTAAAAATAGTTTTAAATCTTGATTAGGCAAATTAATAAAACCATAACTTTCATAAAAAGATTTAGCCTTTTCATTAATCGAATCAACAATGATGCACTTTATTCCCATTTCATTAGAAGTAAGATAAATTCGCTTTAATGCATTAAAGAGTAGACGTTCACCCAAGCCTGTACCTTGCATTTTTAAATCAACAGCTAATCTTGATAATCGAGCTGCGGGTACCGGGTAACGGGGCAGTTGTTTTGAAATATTTTCAGGTAATTCTTCAAAGTTAATTGAAGCTGAACAAATCGAATAATATCCCTGTATTATTTTTTCATCATCATCAATGGCTACAAAGGTTCTGGAAATACTTTTTTTATCGTTCTGCCGTGCGTAACGAATGAGATAGTCGTTAAGTGATTTAACACCACAATCAAAATTATTTCGTATATGAGATTTTTCTAGAAGCTCGATGATGTACATGGAAGTATGAATGTCGTGTTAAACAGGGATGTTGATAGCGACCCTGAGCATCGTATACATTCCTTAGTGCAAGATTATTAATTAATATTTTCTGTACGATATTTCTCTGCGGCACGACGAAGCTTGGCATTGGGTGCTGGTGGATTAGTAAGGGCATTTAGAAAGACATCGCGTCCTTCATTGTTCAACTCAATTCGCTCTTGTTGTTCAATTAATCTGGTTGCTCTATCCCGAACTGATTCAATCATGAAAGCACTCATTGTTGTTCCTGCAACCTCGGCAGCACGCGCGACCAATGCCTTGATATCTGCACTTATGCGTAAATCAAATCGTTCATCTCTACTATGATTGTCATTCTTCATTTTGAAACTCGTAATAATCGGGAAATAACAAAAGTATAGTATATGTACGGTATATGTACATACAAATATTACTGTCTTTTAGTAAATCCATTACATAAAACTACAAAATTGCAATGAATAGTCTATTTTACTAATATTAAATAATACTATTTATGAATATTGGTAATTATTATGGCTAATACAAGCTTGACGCTAGGTAAGCATTGGGAATCCTTTATTAAGGAGAAGATCTCTAATGGTCGATATGGCTCAGCCAGTGAGTTGGTTCGCGATTCACTGCGTTTACTCGAAGAACGCGATGTTAAGTTAGAAGCTCTGCGTGCGGCACTTATTGAAGGAGAAGAAAGTGGGACAGCAGGTAAACTGGATATTGAATCAATAAACGTAAGGGAAGAGAAAACAAGTAATGTTGTAACTAACAAAAAAATACTAAAAAAAATAAACAAATAAGAATAATTAACAATAAATTAAAATATGAAACCAGAAACGATAGACAGTGTTATTTCGCCGGTTAAAGGCATGGATATATTGTCCAGGATTGAAGTCAGTCACTTACTGGATAATAGTCAGAACGGTCTTTATTCAATATTTAGAAATTGTGCCTTAGCCGTTCTCAACAGTGGCGTTGCTATTGATGACAGTAAACAATTATTTGAAAAGTATGCTGACTTTGATATCCGTGTTGTTCAGGTCGAAAGAGGGATAAAGCTGCAATTAACGGCGGCACCAGCGACAGCCTTTGTCGACGGTAAAATCATACGCGGTATTAAAGAACATCTATATGCCGTATTGCGCGACATTGTTTATATCTTTGAAGAAATTAAAGATAAGACCGATGTTGACCTGAATACCTCCGAAGGAATTAGTAATGCTGTTTTTCATATCTTGCGTAATGCGGATGTATTGCACGGCGGCGTCGAACCCAATCTTGTCGTTTGTTGGGGTGGACATGCGATTAGTCGAGAAGAATATGACTATGATAAGGAAGTCGGTTACGAATTAGGCTTGCGCAAATTTGATATTTGTACCGGTTGTGGTCCCGGTGCGATGAAAGCACCAATGAAAGGTGCCAATGTCGCCCATGCGAAACAGCGTGTTAAAAAAGGAATTTATCTCGGCATTACCGAGCCGGGAATCATAGCGGCAGAGTCACCTAATCCCATAGTGAATAATTTGGTTATTATGCCGGATATAGAAAAGCGTCTCGAAGCTTTTGTCCGCTGTGCACATGCTATTATCGTTTTCCCGGGTGGTGTCGGTACCACAGAAGAAATATTATATTTACTCGGAATTTTACTGCATCCAGATAATGCAAAAATACCCTTTCCTTTAATCTTTACCGGGCCGGAATCTTCCAGAGACTATTTTGAAAAAATAAATGAATTCATTTCAGCAACACTCGGCCCAGAGGCGCAAAAGCATTATCAAATTATTATTAACGATCCAATTGCAGTAGCCAGAGAAGTAAAAAAAGGCATAGCCGAAGTAAAAGAGTTTCGAGTTGAACATGGCGATGCATTCTATTTTAACTGGCTATTAAAGATACAACGTGAGTTTCAGCTTCCCTTCATTGCCGACCATGACAATATGCGTTCATTAGAATTATACAAAGATATGCAGGTACACATCTTGGCTGCAAACCTACGCCGGGCATTTTCAGGCATCGTCGCCGGCAATGTTAAAAGCGAAGGCATGCGCGAGATAGAAGAACACGGCTTATTCGAAATACATGGCGATGAACAGATTATGAATGCAATGGATAGCTTATTAAGCGCATTCGTTGAACAAAAACGCATGAAAGTGTCTGCAGAAAGCTACAAACCTTGTTATCGGATTGTTAAGTAACGGTTAAAGCTCCGAATTCACACCACCAAAAGTACATGTTCGCTTTAAAACTTTAGCTAAATCAGACAAAGTAAATCGTAGGAAAAATATATTTAAATTGTGATGAAAACAGCCCACCCTGATTTTCTTAACTAAGATGCACAATGGACTTCTGGTTTTTTATTAGTTTGTAATATCTCCAATGTACTCATAAACATCATCATCAATTTCTATAGTATTCATAATTTTTTACCTCACTAATAGAATAATTAGAGCACTCTAATTACTTAAAACTATCAATATAGATAATATTTATACGTATATTGTGTATAAACATTGACAAATATAAATATATATCAATACTTATACACATGTCTGAATCAATTAAAATTGCTGAAAAAATAATAGAACTCGCTAAAGAACAAGGAGTTATCCAAGTTCGTGATCTACGAGAAAGAGATATACACCCTGAATATCTTCGGCGGCTTTGCGAAAAAGGTAGCCTTGTGAAACTAGCCAGAGGGCAATATGCGCTTCCTGATCTAAATATTAGCGAAAATCATAGTCTGGTCCTAACTGCAAAATCAGCACCTAATGCAATCATATGTCTGGTATCTGCACTGCGCTTTCATAATATAGGAACTCAAGCGCCTTATGAGATTTGGATTGCCATAAAAAATAGAACAGCCAAACCTCAGGTCAGATATCCTAAGATTCGAGTTTTTTATTACTCAGGAATGGCGTATTCAGAAGGCGTCGAAGAACACATAATCGAAAGAGTGAATGTAAAAATATACAGTCCGGCAAAAACAATTGCAGATTGTTTTAAATATCGAAATAAAATCGGAATTGATGTGGCTATTGAAGCACTACGTGATGGATGGCATGAAAATAAATTCAATATGGATGAACTATGGCATTACGCAAAAATATGTCGTGTGGCTAATATTATGAAACCCTATCTGGAATCGCTAACATGACTAAGGAAGCAAAAAAGGATATTGCAGCTTCAGTACGGCAACGATTATTAAATATAGCCAAAGAACAAGAAGAAGATTTTAATTTAATTCTGACGCGATATGGATTGGAGCGAATGCTCTATCGATTAAGTCAATCAGAATGGCGGGATAAATTTTTACTTAAAGGAGCGATGTTATTTGCGCTCTGGCATGATGAACCACATCGACCTACACGCGATGCTGACTTTTTAGGTTTTGTAAATCCCGACATTGATAACATAACAGCCATCTTTCAATCCTTATGTAGTATTACTGTAGATGATGATGGATTGAAATTCGATCCAGAAACGGTGACAGCAGAAGAGATTAGAGAAAATCATGCTTATGAAGGCATTCGCGTACATTTAAGTGGAGAGCTATCTGGAGCCAAGATAATATTACAAATTGATATTGGCTTTGGTGATGTAGTAACGCCAGATCCGGATGAAATTGAATATCCAACATTATTAGATCAAGAAGTGCCGAAGCTTAAGGCTTATCCTGTATATACAGTCATTGCTGAAAAATTTGAAGCGATGATAAAGCTTGGAATGATAAATACGCGAATGAAAGATTATTTATAATCTATGGATATTGTTACAAAAATTTGAATTAGAAAGCCAGCTTCTTGAGGAAGCAATAAAAGCAACGTTCGATAGAAGAAAAACAGAAATACCAAAAGAAAAGCCTTTGGCCTTTAGCGAAGAATTTTATGATGACGATACAAAGAAAAAACAGTGGGCAGCATTCTTAAATAAAAATAGCATTAATAACACTGTGGAACTAAATGAGCTTGTTAAAAATTTAGGAGAATTTCTAATTCCAATAGTAAAAGCAATAAGCACTAAAAAATAATAGAAATGATTTGGTTTTCAAAAATAGTTAGATTAAAAGATAATGGCAATGTTAAAAGCGAAGGCATGCGCGAGATTGAAGAACACGGCTTATTCGAAATCCATGGCGATGAACAGATTATGAATGCAATGGACAGCTTATTAAGCGCATTCGTAGAACAAAAACGCATGAAAGTGTCTGCAAAAAGCTACAAACCTTGTTATCGAATTGTTAAGTAGTAGTAAATCAGATCAAATTTGCCCCATCAAGAGTACATCTACTCTTTAAAAATCAACCCATATAAGGCAAAGTAAATCTTTAGGGAAAACAATAATAATTAGGAACTGAAGTAGGGGAGACTTCGGATTATGGATAAAAAGAACAGCCCACTAAAGGATAAGCCTCTACGTCTTGCTGGCCAGTCTCTACAGGAAGAGATCGATAAGACCATAAATGAACAAGCACTCAATTTTATTCTCTTACCTGCATTTTTTATCTCTTTAACTCTTTATGAAGTAATTAGATATATTCAAGGAGCAGCTCCCACCATAAGGTCAGTTACACTCTTGGGGATAGTAGCAATCATAGTCTCAGTTGTTTGTGTATTTAAGCTCGTAAAATTCAGAAAAAAAGTCAAAAACATGCGCTTGGGTCTAGATGGCGAAAAAGCCGTTGGACAGGAGTTAGAGAAACTAAGAACGCAGGGATGTATGGTCTTTCATGACATTGTCGGCGATAACTTTAATATTGATCATGTGGTTGTATCTGATAAAGGTATCTTTCTCGTTGAAACAAAAACATATTCAAAACCAAATCGTGTAAATCCAAAAGTACGTTATGAAAAAGGTAAGCTTTCTATCGATGGCTTGGGTGACATGTCAAAAATTATCACTCAGGTTAAGGCTTCTAGCACTTGGTTAAAAAGAACATTAGAAGAATCGACAGGTAAAACATTCTTAATTAAACCGGTTATTCTTTTTCCTGGATGGTTTGTTGAATCACCTAATGATTCTGAAATATGGGTTTTAGAGCCGAAACAGTTTCCTTATTATATAAGTAAGAAAAAAGAAATTGTTTCTCTGGAAGATAAGAAGTTGGCTGCGTATCATTTGAGTCGGTATATAAGGGCATTATGATAAGCGGTAAATTCAAGATTCAAGATTCAAGACTTGACTCCGATCAATGAATGCAATTATGGATGGACAGGATGTTGAAGGGAAAATAGATGATAAGGAATTGAAATATATTAGTATTTTCATAGAGGAAAAAAAGAAAAACTAATATATAGCCTGATAGTAAATTTAAAGCGAAAGAAATAGATTAAGGAGACTGCATGAATATCAAGGAACTAAGCGAAGTTCTCAAAGAGACAAACTTTCAGGAGGATATGCTTCATAGTCTTGTGGAAAAAGGATTTGGTAGTCTACCTGCAAGAGAAACTGCTCTAACTATATTAGAGTTAATCTTGCAGCATTATCCTGAATGGAAAGATAATCCTCCCGAGGACTATGAATTAGCAAGACTTCTTCGGACTTCTCCTCGAAAAATAAGAGGCTTACGTGATGATTTGGCATATAGAGATCCTAGGAAAGATGATGATTGGTGCTTAAACGAGCTTACAGAGTTACTGAAGGGTGCAGAGAGAATCAAGGATGGTGCATATGTTACTTTTGAAATTGATGATGGTTTAGTTAGAGATTTTGCAAGAAAATTAGTGAGAAAAAATCTTGGTGTATTCGAGTCGGGACTCAATAACACTGTAGTTAAAATATCAGGAGAGCAATTCATTGCTCTTACTATGACTATATTGCCAGAAAGTGAATTTAAAAAGCTAGAGAAAGTATTAAGTAAAGAAATAGCCAAAGAGAAAGTTAAGGATAAAGATGTTTCGCCTATTCGATTATTCGTTAATAGTTTTATAAAGTCGGCTGGAACTCAGGCAGGAAAGAAGAGTGTCGATTTAGCATTTACAGTCTTAACGGGCGGGTTGTCTGACGTAAAAGATGCAATTGATTATTTAAAGGAATTAATAAAAAAATAAGGTAAATCTAATTTGATATTTATTAAGCTATGGATATTAACGATTTAGAAGTAGGTCAGAGATGCGGGGTCAGCTCTTGAATCTTGAAATTCTTACCCAAGAGATTGTTGAACAGCTTGAAGCCGCGTTGGAAGCGTTGAATCAGCTTTAATCATATCAGAGGATTAGGCTTAGGGGGATATATGCCTACTAATAGAGAAAAAGTTCTAAATTATTTAAACAAGATTTCACCCGGCAGAGCAACCAATAACGATATTCTTATAGCTACTGAGATAGAACCTCATCAACAAGTTTTTCAGATCACCGACAATTTGTTCCAATCGGGACAAATTCAAGGAGTAAAAAATGGTAAGGAGTGGTCGTTTTGGATTGATGAAAATTCAATAAGCGGCGACTCAGTCAATCCTGAAACAGTGAGTGCTAATATGAATCCATTAATTCGCGAGTTATTTCTTAAATATAAAGCTAATCCTAATGAAGTTTGGGTTTCTGAATATGAAGAAAGAATTAATCAAGTTAGAACATTTCGGAATAAACCAGCGTCGTTTTTAACTGAAAAAGTTTTGCACGAACTGTGGATGCAAAAAGCGAATGGTATCGCTAATGTAGGACTTGGTTTTATGTATCAAAGTGAGTTTGATGCGTTACAGGAACAGTTGCCTGAAATAACGATTAAAATTATAAATGAGCCGACCTCTGTAAAACTTGATGAGATAGAAGTTTGGGCTAAACAGCAAAAAGATTTTGGGAATCTAAAGCATATTACCTGGTCAGTAATCTATCGTGTTTTCGCTGCAGCTAACCCAGATGAGCTATGTACAATAGTTAATAAAGCAAATCTAGACCAATTAATTAAAACTCTTAATGAAAATTATGGTTTTAATATTTCCACTCAAGGAAATTGGTTTGACAGAAACTCAGCCTTGCTGAAATCCTTAAAGCAAGGAGAATTAGCTAATCAAGAAGTACATTTGATAAATACCTTTCCATGGATGCTTTATGAGTGGTTAGTGGTACAAGCTCCTGAAAGAAATGCCAGCTTATCAATGGAACATGTGATTAGTGCAATAAATGAAATTGATGAACGCGGTGTTAATTCTGGTGAAAAGTCATCTACCTACGATCTCATTCATAATGTAAGGTGTTATCCGCCTAAACTAGTCTATTCCCTAGCGCATAAATATAAAGATGGAACAGAACTCGATCGATCTGCATTTGAGGGAGGAGAAAATACGCAATGCTTTAGTGACTTACGTGGTCTTGGCTTTATCATTGAGCGTAAGGATTTTGTTTCTGAATTACTTAAGAAATTTATTCAACAAGCTGATGAAGGCGCTAGTTTAACTACAAGAGATTATCCTAAAACGTATTGTGGGTTAGATGTTAATGTAAGTTTTGGCCAGGGCAACTTTTCAAAGGTGCCCTGGATATCATTTTTAGGATATGGTCAAAAAACACAGAATGGTATATACCCTGTTTATCTATATTATAAAACTATCAAGGTCCTAGTACTTGCATACGGCGTAAGTACAACAAATGAACCAGAAGTAGTATGGAAATTTCATGATCATAAAGAAACAATCCGGGATCATTTAGCAAGTGAATATGATTTTCAATTAGAAAAATATGGTTATTCTTATGTTTATTCTTCATATCATTTGCCTACTAACCTCACTGATCCTCAAGTCACTCTGGATTTAGACACTGTGATTGCTGAATACCATAAACTGATGGGCGGTACACCAACAGTTTCTCCCGCTCCTGTTCCGCCAGAACCTGAGCCACCTGTAGAACCAATCTTAGATCCTGAAGCTATATCCAAATCATTTTCTGCTGCTCTGAGTAATTCGAATGTTCGTTTTGGTGAATCCCATGATGCTAGAGTTAGTGCTTTCGTTTCAAGCTTGATGACAAAACCTCTAGTTATTCTCACCGGCTTGTCTGGTTCAGGCAAAACGCAAATCGCCATCCGTTTTGGGGAGTGGCTAGGTAAGGATCGAATGTTAGTAGCGCCAGTTCGTCCTGATTGGACAGGTGCAGAGGCGCTATTTGGATACGAAGATGCACTAAAGCCAATAGTTAATGGCAGAGCTTCTTGGGCTGTGCCAGATACATTAGCATTTATACTCAAAGCTTCGAATAACCCACATTGGCCGTATTTACTTGTTTTAGATGAAATGAACTTGGCTCACGTCGAACGATATTTTGCCGATGTGTTATCTGGAATGGAATCTGATCAACCTTGCTTGCCTAATTTAATTCAAGAGAGTGATGGTTGTTGGCGTATTGCTGATCATGGTCCTGATAAAATTACATTTCCTAAGAATATATTTGTTGTCGGTACGGTAAACGTTGATGAAACGACTTATATGTTTTCACCAAAAGTACTCGATCGAGCCAATACGTTTGAGTTTCGGGTGACCACCGATGACTTGGCTGATGATTATATTAAACCTATACAATGCAAACCAGGTGAAATCGGATTGGTCAGAGGGTTTTTGGAAGTTGGGCGTGATGATGCATGGCATAGTCAGAATGTCTTTACAGAAGCAACAGATCTTTCTCAACAACTGCGCCATGTACATAGCATGTTAGCTGCACATGGATTTGAGTTTGGCCATCGGGTATTTTATGAGTCCCAACGCTTCGCTGCAATTTATGGTGCCACTGGAGAATTCAATTTATCAAATGTATTAGATTTGATTGTGATGCAAAAACTATTGCCACGATTACACGGTTCTCGTCGCCGACTTGAAGAACTGCTGCGTGCCTTTGCAAAATTTTGTTTTAATAACACCATCGAAACAAAAGAGGAAAGCATAGCCTCAATATTTGAGCCGGAGGATAAAAATACTGCCGATGCAAAATTGCCCGTTTCATTTGATAAGTTAAAACGTATGTTACGTAGTTTACGAGCCAATCAATTTACGAGTTTTACGGAATAAACAATGCCTGCCTGCGAAGCAACGCAGTTAGCTGTTTTAGATCAAGCCAATATTGCTCGCGCTTGTATTAGTTTGTCATTATTACCAAATAAAAAGTCGGATAAGAACCTCGTTCCGCCCTTAATCGTCTTAGATAAACATTCTGAATCAAACGCAGTTCCCCCAGTTCAATTACTTGAAGGTTGTGAATACCGCTATGAGTTTATTGAATTAAAAGATATCAAGGGCGTAATCACAACCGATCATGCTGATGTCTTTCAGCCTGATACAAACGATGGTCGAAGTGGGCGAGTTCGGCCGGAACTGTATACGGGGACGCTTCCAATTAGAGTCTTTCTCGATGGGAAAGATTTTGGTTCCTTCTCCCTTGAGGTGCGTTCTAGAAAACTAGATTATTTAAAAGAATACCGATGGATGGTCAGGGATCTGGCTGAGCAAATGTCAGAAATAGTAATGAATCGTTTTGCACCTGCAATTCAACGTTTCAGTATAGATGACACAAAAGATGCGCAAACGCTTTATCAACGGTTTGCTTTTCTTAAATCTTTAATTGGCAGTGAAGAATTTCAAGCTGCTTTAAGTGAGATTGTTCATCATCCTCATGTTGCCTGGATTGATTTTCATGAGCCTGTACATCCGAGCAAGGGACTCAAAGCGGGTTCCTATGTCTCCCGTCAATTGGCCAAGAGTGGTCCAAGGCAAGAATGGAAACATGGAATTATCTCAACCATTCCTCAAAATATTTATCGACATATAACAGAAGTAACTGTTGATACCACGCCGAATCGATTCGTTAAGTTTGCTATTGAACGTTGGCGCGATGTGGTGGCAAGAATTGGTGAGTTACTTGCTGCGCAATCACAGAATCCAGTAATTGATAGGGGTGTACGGGAAGTAATTGAAATCCTTGATTATCTCGATGCTATTTTAGCTGAAGGTTTGTTTAGAGAATTAGGAACGCTCGATAACTTTCCTGCAGATAACCAAGTGCTGCACAAACGGGAAGGTTATCGAGATGTGTTTCGAGCCTATATCCAATTTGATGTGGCGGCAAAGTTATCATGGGATGGCGGCGAAGATGTTTATGGCGCGGGTAAACAAGACGTTGCGACTTTATATGAATATTGGGTCTTCATGAAACTAGCGCAATTGATTTCTGAACTTTGTGATACGCCTTTTAAATTTTCTGATTTGATTAAGGTTGAAGAGGATGCTTTAAATGTAATCCTTAAAAAAGGGAGGCGATGTGTATTGAAAGGGATTGTAGAACGCCGCGGGCGAATGATGGATGTGGAGCTCTGGTTCAATCGTACCTTTGGCAATAGAGCTCAAGGTGAAGGTTCTTGGTCACGACAAATGCGACCGGATTATTCACTAAAGATTTCCCCATCGAAAGATGAAGTTGCTCATTTTGAGCCGGTTTACGTGCATTTTGATGCCAAATATCGAATTGACCGAATAGAAGATGTATTTAGGCCAGGCGAAGAAGATAGCTCTGAGTATGAAGTAACTAACAGTAATTCGCCTGCTGCTACTGCAAAACGTGATGATCTATTAAAAATGCATGCCTATCGAGATGCTATACATCGTTCAGCCGGCGCCTATGTTTTATACCCTGGTACTGAAGTAAAGGTGTATCGAGAATATCATGAACTCCTACCTGGCTTGGGGGCATTTGCCTTAAGACCTACCGAAGATGGAGAGGCAGCAGGCAAACTACCCTTGGAACGATTCATCGAAGATGTGCTTGAGCATGTTGCTTCTCAGATCACTCAGCATGAGCGAGGGCGATATTGGGTTAAAGAAGCTTATGCCGAACAAGATTATTTCACTAGCGAAATACCTGCGGCATCTTTTCTAAAGCACCCTCCAGCAGATACGCAAGTGTTATTAGGTTACGTTAAGAATAAGAAGCATTGGGACTGGATAGAGAAAAACAAACTTTATAACGTTAGAGGCTACGGTAAAAGAGGGAAGATTGGATTAGGCTCAAAAGAACTGGGTTCGGACATAATTCTCTTGTCATGCCCTAGCGAAAAGCTAGTAGCAATTGCACGAATCATTGGTTCACCTGAATTGCATACCAAAGAAGAGATGGAAGAAAATAATTATCCTAAACCAAAAGGAATTTACTATTGTTTCAATTTGGAAATGATTATTGATGAATATTGGTGTGGATTTGTAAGCAGTGAATTGATTGAAAAAGTACGGTCTACATTAACTCCCAATAAAGAGCCTATTGTTATGTCATGGTTAAAATTGATTCGAAGTATAGAAGTAAAAAATGACGTATAGATGTCTATGTCAAAAACAGATTGCCCTTTTTGTAATATATCTAATTCTGAAATTTTAATTCGGAACGAGTTATGTTATGCGCGATTGGATCTGTATCCAGTTTCTGAAGGCCATGTTTTGATTATTCCGTTTCGTCATTTTTCAAATTATTTTGATGTTACACAAGATGAAAAAAATGCCATTTGGTCTCTTGTAGATGAAATGAAACAAGTCATCAGACAGGAACACAGTCCAGATGGTTATAATATCGGGATGAATGTAGGTCGAGCAGCAGGACAAACTGTCCCCCACTTACATGTTCATATCATTCCAAGATACGAAGGCGATGTTGAGAATCCTAAAGGTGGCGTTCGAGGAGTGATACCGGTCAAACAAAAATATTAGTTTTCTAATTAATTTAATGAAACTTTTTACACAAAATAAAGAGCAAATAAAGACCTTTGACGACTGGGCCAATATTTTTCTAGGTACTAAAAAGGCCAAGCATTGGAAAGAGGGACGCAGTGCTTACTCAATTGCTGTCTTTATTATGAATCATAATGGCCAAGCGTAGTTTATGCTGGTGAAGAAATAATTATCACTAATAATTTATAAAACGAGATAAATAATGCATAGGGAAAGTGGCATATCACGAACATTTGACCTCTTCGCAGAAGAAGAGAAGATTGATAGTCATAAGATCCCGGGTTGGCCTTCCTACGCACGTTTCCCACTTAACATAGACGGCTATCATGTTGAAGATGTTGTTTTAAATGATCTAAAATCCAGTAAATCACCACTCATCATTACAGGTTTTGCTAGTTTAGATAACCTTATTGATTTTTGTTTTGATGCCCATATAAATAATCCAAAAATTCATACACGATTACTAATTGGTCAGGAACCTTTTCCTTCTCGTAGAGAAACCTTTTCAGTTAACCAAAACCATTTGACTGAAGAAGTAGAAGCCTATTGGTTGGAACGTGGCATTTCATTGATTTATTCAGCCAAGTTAATTCATATGGTTGAGCTATTAAAGAATGGAAAAATTGAAGCGCGATATATGCCTGGTAGTCGGCGTCTTCATGCAAAGATATATTGTGGCGATGAAGCAGCAACGGTTGGTTCATCCAATTTTACCCATCCGGGACTAAAAGGACAGATTGAAGCTAATGCTCGTTTTGAAAAAGATGGGCGTTCTAGTCGGTTTGAAGAACTCACTACCATAGCTGAAAATTATTGGACGTTGGGAAGAAGTTACCAGGATCAACTAATCGAATTATTAGAAAAATTATTACGCGTTGTAACATGGGAGGAAGCTTTAGCGCGAGCTTGTGCTGAGCTATTAGAAGGTGAGTGGGCGGAAAAATATATTCGAGGTGAATACTTATCGGGTTCAGGTAGTTTATGGCCTTCCCAAAAACAGGGTATAGCGCAAGCACTTACAATATTATCGACTCAAGGTAGTGTTTTAATCGCTGATGCTACCGGTGCTGGGAAAACCAAGATGGGTACTTACTTAATAGGTGCTGTGCAGGATCATATCTTACGTACAGGCAGAATGCGTCAAGGTAAAGCATTAATGATTTGTCCTCCAACAGCAGAATCAAATTGGAAACGGGAATCAAACTTATCAGGTGTTGCTTTAGATCCTTATTCACATGGAATTTTCAGTAATGAGAGAACAAAAGGACATGATGATACTGTTGATGCTCTACGTAGAGCGCAAATCCTTTCAGTTGATGAAGGGCATAACTTCCTTAATTTTAAATCTCAAAGAACTCAAAAACTATTAAGAAATATGGCAGACCATGTCATGTTGTTTACTGCTACGCCAATTAATAAAAGCGTGAATGACCTACTGAGAATGGCCGATATGCTTGGTGCCGATAATTTATCTGAATCAGTTATTTCGGCATTTAAGAAGATGTTAGGTGTTCGAAATCTGAGTAGACAATTATCAGAGAAAGAACTTGATGAGTTAAGGACGGAAATAAAAAAATTTACAGTTCGACGTACAAAGAAGCAGTTGAATAAGCTTGTTGATAGAGAGCCGGATAAATATACAGATATTAATGGTAAGCAATGCCGTTTTCCGAAGCATTTGCCAAAAGTCTACAGTCTATATGAATCTGATGATGATAAAGAAATTGCAAATAAAATAAAAAAACTAGCAAGTGAATTATATGGCGTCACTCATTTTGTTAAAACAATTAAAATGCCTGATATTTTTATTAAACAAGGTTTGACAGAAGAAAAATATTTACAAGGGCGTTTGGCTTCGGCAAAAAGTTTAGCCCGATATATGATCATGTCTTGTTTAAGGTCATCACGAGCAGCACTGATTGAGCATGCTGTTGGTACAGATGAAGCAATTGAGTTTAGTCAAATAACGGGTTTTCATAAAAGCAACAAAAGCAAAGGGATGACGGAGCAAATAAAATCAATAAAAGATAAGTTGCCCGAGAATCAATTAAGCATCGACCTTCCTCTATGGTTAACTAATAAAAAAGATCATGGAGATGCTTGTGCTAATGACTTCAGAATTTATAGAAAAATTGCTGATCTTGCAGCGCACATGAGTGATAGTAGAGAAATATCTAAGGCTAAAAGATTAATGAGCTTATTAAAAAAGCATGATCTTGTTTTAGCATTTGATAGGAAGCCAATTACTTTAGCTGTCATTAATCAAAAAATAAGTCTTAATAAAGATAATAGGGTGCTTGTTGCATGGGGAGAAAAAGGGAGTGACAAGGATAAAGTTATAAAAACATTTGCATTTGGTTCAGAAGAAAAAGGTGTTATCGGTCTTTGTTCAGATAGTCTTGCCGAAGCAGTAAATCTTCAACAGGCATCGTGTTTATTACACTTGGATATGCCAAGTGTAGTTCGGATAGCCGAGCAGAGAGCTGGAAGAATAGACCGTATGGATAGTCCCCATAAGAATATAGAAATATGGTGGCCGGATGATGCGGAAGAATTTTCATTGACATCCGATGAACGATTTATTGAACGATATGACACAGTAGAAAAATTATTAGGTTCAAATATGCCTTTGCCAGAAATTATGAAACGGCACAGTAGAAAAGTAGTAACGACAAAAGACATGATTGAAGAAGTTGAGTTAAAAGAAAATATTTGGGATGGAATAGACGACGCATTTTCATCCGTTCGTTCATTAGTTGAAGGTGAAACTGCTATAGTTTCTACAGAAGTATACGAAAGGTATGTATCCGTTAAAGAACGTGTTTTATCAAGAGTGAGTCTTGTTAGATCTCATTCTCCGTGGGCATTGTTTTGTATTACATCAGGTAGTTTCGGTTCGCCAACATGGGTATTACTTCCTAGTTTAGGTGGGCAGGCAGAAACAGAACTTAGTCGTATTGTTGATAAAATACGTAAGCGTTTAACTGATGACGTGGAAGATGTGAAGCTTGATGAGAATAGTGCAAAGTTACTGGATCATTTTTTAAATCGACTGTCTGTAAGTGAACGGAGTTTATTGTCCAGAAAGAAACAAAGAGCATTGGAAGAAATGGAACTTATAATTGGTAAGCTAAAAACAAAGAGTGAGAGTAAAAAACATATTGATCACTTGCTAGATGTTGAGAAGATGTTAACTAATCCACCAAAAGATAAACAGCCAGATTGGGATGAAGTTGCTTCTAGATGGCTGGATGTGATTAGGCCAGTTTGGTTTGATAAATTAAATAATCCTAGAAACAAACCACTTCTTTTAAAAGATATTCGAAATGAACTGATGAAAGAACCTAAATGGCTAGTGAGTGAAATTGTAGAACATTTTAGACGTTTTCCGATATTGCCTGGGCCAGAAGAAAGGATTAAGGCTTGTATTATTGGTGTGAATTAAGAGGTAATCTTTCCTAAAGTTACCTTGAAAATACCCGATAAACCCCTATATAAAGGTTGACAAAAGTTGACGAATTAAGAGAGAATACGCCCCGTTTATGGATAAAACCCTTAGAATAGAAGCAATAAAGCAAGCCATGGATAAGGCTGGCCTTAACCAAGCTGCGCTCTCTGCAAAGCTGAGTGTTTCAAAAGAAATCGTTTCCAAATGGCTTAGTGGTGTTAAGTTCCCGCGTCCAGATAAATTACTTAGATTATCTAGTGCTTTGGAATTAAATTACGATGAACTCGTTGAGATTATTTCTCAGGTTAATGAACCGATAATAGCTTTTCGTAAAAAAGGTAGTACAAAAACAACAGAAAAACATATTAATAGAGCTAAAAATATAGGTCGTTTGTTATCTTGTTTAGTTTCTTATTTGCCCTTTGATGAATTTGTTCAGCCATCAAAATTAAAAAATCCCAAACTTGAGTATGAATATGTTCAATCCTTTACTTTTAAAGTTCGTAAAGAAATAGGATTGCGAATAGATCAGGTAATTGATTTTACTGATTTAATTCATACATTTCATGAATTACAGGCAGTAATTGTCCCTGTTATGTGGGGAAAGAAGAATGTACATGAAAATGCACTTCATATTTATTTGCCTGATTCAATGACGACTTGGGTTTATTTGAACTTAGATACAGAGTTACATGATTTTAAGTTTTGGATGGCTCATGAATTAGGTCATGTATTTAGTCCTGATCTAAGAGGAAATGAAGCAGAAGATTTTGCTGATGCATTTGCCGGAGCATTATTATTCCCTCAAGAATTGGCCAAGCAGGCATATAAAAGTATATCTTCAAGTAAAAGCGATAAAATAAGAATTTCTAAAATTAGAGACTATGCACTTGAATATTCAATATCTTTAATCTCTGTATATAAAGAAATTAATAATTATGCTATTTATAATAGTTTGCCTAAGATAGATTTAGGAAATAGTTTGTTTGGGGCAAATACAAATTTTAATAAAATGTTTGCAACTGTAAGTGGTTCATTATTTGAAAATGAATCTCCAAATGCTGAAGATTATATTCAAAGAACTTCAGATGTTTTTGAAACTCCTTTTTTTGATACTTTGAAAAAGTATCTAGTTGAACACGGAAAGTCAGCAAGTTATGTACAGTCTATTCTTGATACTCCGCTAATTGACGCAAAGGAACTGTATGCGGAGTTGACTTGATGTCGCAGTCAAAAATTCTAATTGATAGTAATTCCTATTTTAGATTAGCCAAAAGTATACACCCGCTTTTGAATGAGGTGTTTGGTGAATTAGAATATTGTTTATATGTACTAAAGGAACTGGAAAAAGAATATGACCGAAACCCTCGTTTAAAAACTAAGTTTCATTGGGTAAATGAAGATGAATATTTTCAGAATAGAAAAAAGAAAGTAAATATTTCAAATAAAGAAAAAAAAGAAATAGAAAGGACTATAGGATTTTTAGAAGGATATAAAAATGACAATTGCTTAGGAACTTCTCCAATAGATATAAAATATCTAGCAACGGCTTTTATTTTAGATATACCTGTTGTAACAGATGATATAGATATGCTTAACCTAGGAAAAGCATTTGATATTGTAACTATGACTAGTATGGACTTGCTGAAGTTAATGTTAGAAAGCGATCATATAAACATTGAAAAAGTAAGAGAAACAGTATCGTATTGGAAATATATAAAAGATATACCAGCAAACTATAAAAAGAATTACAAAAAATTATTTAAAGAAAATGCTCCTTAAATAAATATCATTTCATCATACATTTATTGTTTTCATTAATTATTCGAACAATTAACTTTGCATCTACGTTAAACTAGGACTCTTGTTTTTAACTTTGAGTTCACCATTGATTAACCTTCCTTTTAAAAATCGATATCTGGAATTGGGTGAATATTGGAGTGCGGGGTCAGATACCGTCTTAAAGATCAAGCAAAATTCTTATCAAATGGCATACCACTTTTCAAAACCCCATAAATAATGTGAACGAGTTTTCGCATAGCAGCACCAACAATCGCCATTTTAGATTTACCTGCTTTTGTTAATCGCAACTTTAATTCTATGATTAATGGGTTATGTTTTAACGCGACTAATGCCGGCATAAAGAAGGCCTTGCGTAAATTAGAACGCCCCATCTTTGACATCCTTGCACGTGAACGTAATGACGTTCCGGATTCTCGTGTTTTCGGTGCAACGCCAATAAATGCCGCCAAGGCTTTTGCATTTTTGAATTGAGTGATGTTACCAAACTCGGAAAGAATGACATTGATAGTGGCTTCACCAATGCCTGGAATGCTTTCCAGTAATACTTTTCTTTTCTTCATATCGGGGTGATCATCGATGTGTTGTTTAATCATTTTCTTTACCTTCTTTATCTCTTTATCAAGATACGCAAGGTGATGATGTAGTTGTTCTGCAATGAGATCACTGGCACCTTCAAGCCGATTACTTTCTTGTCGATGCATATTTCCCAATGCCTCTAAGCGTCGTACCAGGTCACGACATTGGCGTATTTCCACTGGTAGTGGTTGCCAGAGCGAGGGCTCCAGTGCGAGACAAAAACGCGCAATCAAACTCGCATCAACTTTGTCTGTTTTAGTACGCAGTTGTTCACTTTGTGCAAAGCCTTTGACACGCGCTGGATTGACAATACTAATATTTATTTCGTTGTCATATAAATATTCAGCTAAGGCTTCACCATAAACACCAGTGGCTTCCATACACGCATGCAGTTCCTGAGCATCGTGTTTACTGAGCCAAGCCAGTAATGTTTGATAGCCTTTTGTATTATTAAAGAATTTCTTGTGTTTTAGTTTGTTACCTATCAATAGCGCAACATCAAACTTCTGTTTGTATATATCGATACCCAGTGTTGTTTTGGTTGTTATCATTGTTCTGCTTACCTCGTGATGCAGGTTCATCCTTTAAGGAGACCTAAGATACCGTCCAGCATTGTGAACAAAATTGGTCGGGGCACCTATCTGACCCACAGGTTCAAGACCTAACGTCTTAGCGATGTCACCCGACCACGTTATTGAGTTATCATGATATCTCAACGACATTGATAAGATACGAGGTCTTGAATCTTGAATCTTGAATTTATTAATTACAGAAGTAAGAAACCATAAGAATATATATCCTTTCATATAACTTCCGGAGTACCCCATGGGTAATTCACTAATCGCTTAAATGAAGAATGCGGGTTTGGATAAAACTCAAAGTTGATATTATGAATCGATCGACTTCAATCATTTTACTTCTGCTTGGGATGTTCCTGATCTTGGTGCGCTTTGCTGACGCAGCCCTTTAATTTTATGAACACCATGTTCTTAAATCGTAGGAATAGATCGAGTAGAATAGGATGTACTACTGAACGAGGAGGATTTAGATGGCGACAAAACTAGAACAGGAAGAATACTTGTACCGGCGTGCGATTGATATTATCGAGTCTACTGATACGGACTACGACAAAGAAAATTTGCTGTTTCAGGAAGTCTGGATCCCTTTGGCGGAATTGTACAAAGATAAAATCATCACCCCTAAGCCCAAGGACTAGCAAGAAACCCAAAGAGTTAAAAGGGATCAGTGACAAATGCGAAAGTGATCGGGCTAGCGCCAGGACGCCGGGTCCAGATTATAGAATCTTTTCAGTTGTACATATAAGTCCGGCAATTTTTTCTGCATCTGTCTGGGTTTTTCGAAGAAGGATTCTGTTGCTACGGCAAAGAATTCCGCTGGCGAGACTGCGCCGTATTCATCGATAACAGAATTTTTCCCTTTTTCTACTCTAATCAATAGTGATTCATATTCTTTGCTTAGCACTTTGGCCCATTCTGCGTAATGGGAAATGTCGCGAAGTACCGGCAGGCCATCCATGCTGTCATTTGCCTCATCCAGCTTATGGGCGAATTCATGTAGCACGACATTGTGTCCTTCATTACTATTTTTTGTTCCGCGCATAACATCTGCCCACGATAAGACGATGGGGCCACGGTGCCAGGACTCGCCTGCTCTTACGCTTTCTTTTTCGGTTACAAGCAAGCCATGATAATGGATTTCCTTGCTGACATAGGTATTCGGATAAACCAGGATAGAGGTAAAGCCCGGAAAGCATTCTTTATCCCGTTGTAACAGGAGCAGGCAGGCATTCCCGGCGATGGTGATGCGGATCTCGTCGGTGATCTCCAAACCCGCACAGCCAAAGAATTCTTTTTCATCAAGGAAGATATTGATGCGGCCATACAGTTCTGGGCGCAGGTCTTCCGGCAGCAAGGCGTAGAGTGTGACGTTACGTTCCAGTAACGGCATCCATTCGGGAGGTAATGGTTTTAGGAACAGCCTGTTGCGTCGGGCGCGTTGTAATCGTGAGTGACTCACCCAGATCAGGATGATGATAACGATTATGCTGAATAAGATAAGGATAGGGGACATTGATAGCTAAATTAAAACACATTCTGTGCTTTGTGAAGAAGTTATCTTTGCTAATCAATCGAACCGGTCGCTTCTTTACGCCATGACATCGCGGCATTAGTACTTCCCTGTACGTCTATCATTTGGTTTAATTCATCTATACTTTACACATGAAAGCCAAGTCCTTTAATCTACAAACAACACGCCGTGAGTTTTTAAAATCAGTCAGTGGTGTGGCCTTGTCGCCGTTTGCTTCTTCGTTTTTGCCCGCTTCAGTGTTTGCTGAAGACGTTGTTTCAGATTCAATTCTGACTAAAGCGATTCCGGTTTCGTCTGAACAGATTCCGGTGATCGGTATGGGGTCATGGCAAACTTTTGATGTAGATGATGATGCAGAAAACCGTGCACGTTGTGTCAAGATACTGGAGTCGTTTTTTAAACGCGGTGGCGGCATGATCGATTCTTCGCCGATGTACGGTTCGTCACAAGAAGTGATTGGTCATAGTCTTGCACAACTGAAACCACATCCCGGTTTATTTTCTGCGACCAAGGTCTGGATTATCGGCAAGTCGTTTGGTATTGGCCAGATGGAAGATTCGCAATACTTGTGGGCTATCCCGCGTTTTGATCTGATGCAGATCCATAATATGTTGAACTGGCGCACGCATCTCGAAACCTTGAAGGAATGGAAAGCAGTGGGACGAATCCGTTATATCGGTATTACCACCTCACATGGACGGCGACATGAAAAGCTTTATAAAGCCTTACAGGAAGAAGCGTTTGATTTTGTGCAGTTCACTTATAATGTTGTTGATCGCGAGGTAGAACAACGTTTATTACCCCTGGCCAGGGAACGCGGTATTGCCGTGATCATTAATCGTCCGTTTCAACACGGTGCGTTGTTTGATCGGGTTAGGAATAAACCCTTGCCGGATTTTGCTGCCGAGATCGATTGCGCTAACTGGGCACAGTTCTTTTTAAAGTTTATTGTTTCGCATCCTGCTGTGACCTGTGCGATTCCTGCAACCTCACAAGTCCCACATATGCAGGAGAATATGGGTGCCGCCTATGGACGCTTACCCGACCGAGCAATGCGCGAACGCATGCTTCAGTATTTTTTTTCCATCTAATAGGTTTATTTCCATTACGGAATGATAAGATCCAGTAATAATTATAAATAAGATTGCTTATGAATAGCGAAATAGGAAATGGCACAACCCGCGAGATCGAGGGTAAGTCTTGCGTGTATTACGATGGATACTGGATTAGAAGTTATCATCTAAATAAGGATAGTTTTGCCGACAAGAAGCAGATGATTGATTTGTTAACTCGTCGAGTGTTTCATCATGTCGAGCAGGGGATCAATACGCCGAGTAATCGTCTGGATGAGATTCGTGGCATTTATGATGCTGAGGATGATCCGGCAAGAAAACGGGTGAAAGGTGCAATGTTGGCGGGTTCTTTATTGAACCGTGGGCGTCATATTTTGACAGTGATTGTCGAACTGGAAGAGGCCGGGGTTAAGATTGAAAGCACTAATGAGTTACTGCACGAATGTGGCAGCTGTTTTATGGAAGCACTGGAGCTGGGTAAGAATATTAAACTGGCCGATGGCGGTGAAGGTATTGACGAACTCTGGGGTGAGCCTTTCAGAGTCTTTACTATGCCGATTAAAGAATTTTTTAAAACTCGTTATATCAAGATTGCACAAACTATGTCCGAGATCGATCGGGTTAACGAAGCCGCGCGCAGTGTGATTTGTCAGTTCACCGAGTTTGATCATATTAAAGTCAAGTTAACTGAACTTACCGAGATGACCAAGTTGGCCTGCGAAACAATACGTACCGATCCGGTTATCTTTGATGTCTGGCCACGATATATTGCTGCAAAAGAGAAATATGAAAACTGCATGCTCAATTTGTCGATTAACAATAATGAGACTGGTTATCCACTTTCTCTGGATGCTTATCGCCTGGTTAAAGAAGCTGGCATGCTGCTGGTTAAATTGGCGACGCTACGCGTACCAATTCCGAATAGTGTTAAAGATTTCAGCCAACGTTGTGAAGACTTTGATATTAAAAATAATTAACAGTCATGTTTAAAAATATTCGGAGTACCTGGTAAATCATCATTAATTCACTAATCGATCAGCTTAAAAAAACCGGGCTGGTTGATAAAGAAAGGCACATCAGGTCAAGCATGATCAATATAAAAACAAAAAGCAGAAAGTAAAAAAGGTTCGGCTGAGCAATTGGACGAAGTATTAAAGGGCCAGGTCTGGCTTCTTGCTATTCAAAAGGTTCAGACAAGACTCTTTTATCAACATTGCTCAAGAAGGCCGCCGATACCACAGTGTACATAATGACTTGATGCGTACCGTGAAAGGAAACACGGCGAGTAGTAATACATAAAGATAGATACGTAGCGGAGAATACCATTGTATCTTGCGCATTGAGGTGATGACCGGTGGTTGTTTGATAATGTTAAAGCTTTGTTTTCTTTTCTTTCCCAGTTTTTTCAGGTTTCTTGATAACCAGATTTCTTCGCTGGCATAGACGGCTTCGCTGAAGCCGCCAATGGTTTCAAAGGCGTCACGTTGGCAATAGATAAAACTGCCTGCGGCACTTCGGGTTTGAATTGAAATAAAATTCCAGAAGTTGAGTAAGTATTGCATTGAAAAATGCAGTGGTATATCTCCGGATACGCAAGCACCGCCACCAATAATGTCACCGCTCTCAAGATTGATCAGGGCCTGTTCTAATAGGGCATGCGGTATGACGGTATCGGCATCGACAAAGATCAGGTAACGGCCTTGTGCTGTTTTTGCGCCTGCATTCCTGGCGCGCGATATTTGATTGATGGCTTCGAAGACGACTATTGCCCCCTGTTCTTCGGCGATCGCTGCTGTCCGGTCGCTGCAGTTATTATCTACCACGATGATTTCACCGCTGAGTGCTATTTGTGGCATGGCTTCTTGCAAGGCGTGCAATGTTGTCGCTAGATAATCTTCCTCGTTATAGGCGGGGATAATGATGGAATAGTCGATGGGCATAGTCAGTTTGTAGCCGAGTTAAGGTTTATAAATAATAACCTAAATAATGCGATGTGAGTGATTAAGCAAGACGATAATCAATTGATTTCAAGATTTTGTAAAAACGCATTAAATCTTGCTGATGCAAGTCACTCTATGAATTAATGTATGAAGGTCGAGTAGCATTATTGATTCATGGTCATACCGTTATTGTCTTCAATAATTATTCGAACAATTAATTTTACATCTACGTAAAACCTAGATTCCTCAGTTGAACGGCCACCAATGATAATTATCTATTTTAAAATAACAGCTTATGCTGAGTTTAGTCTTCACTGCCAGATGAATTTGCCTACTCATTTA
>JAJFKK010000039.1 GCA_021773245.1 Gammaproteobacteria bacterium
ATAATCAACAACTTGATCAGACTCAAAAGCATCAAGTAGCAAAAAAGGATCAAGCATATTTAGACTTGGTGTGCCTATAACACGTGTCATTTTCACACCATCACCATCTGTTGCTGGCATACCTGATGTAATTGTTTGTAACTCGCGTGTCACTCGCCGTGCATTTGCCAATGTTTCCATAATGACCTCCTACTAACCTTTCCACTGTACATACACAGGGCTGTAATTGAATATACGAAATAGTTTAGCTGTTGCTATATTTGAGGTAAACATTAATAATTACAATTCATTGTTCACAAATTGAGAACTATAAAATGGGTCAACTAGAAGATATGAAAGTGTTTATTCGCGTGGTCGAAGCCGGTGGAATCAACCGTGCTGCCGACCAGCTGAGCTTGGCAAAATCCGCTGTCAGTCGACGTCTGGTTAATTTGGAAACACGCTTGGGTGTGCGTTTGTTAAACCGTACCACCCGCACATCTAGTCTAACTGAGGAAGGTCAGAGTTATTATGAACGCGTGATTAAAGTCGTTGATGATATTGCAGAAATCAATACATTAACTGCTGATTCTAATACCTCTCTTGAAGGCACTATAAATCTCGCAGCACCACTCTCGTTTGGACTGTGTCATCTGTCCAATGCGATAGATGCTTTTATGAAACAACATCCTGAACTGACCATCAATATCGACTTTTCAGATCGGAAAGTAGATTTAGTTGAAGAAGGTCTGGATCTAGCTTTTCGCATCGCTAACTTAAAAGATTCAAGCTTGATTGCGCGTAAAATATCGGACATTAAACACATACTATGTGCCAGCCCTGATTATCTAAAGGAACACGGTACACCCAAAACACCAAGTGATTTAAAGAATCACCGACTACTTCATTACAATTTATCGGGCACATCTATCTGGAAGTTCATAGATAACAAAGGAAAACAGCATTCCATAAATGTTTCTGCAAAAATTATTGCTAATAATGGTGATTATTTAAAGGATATGGCTGTTGCAGGACATGGGATTGTGTTCAGCCCAACTTTTATATCATGGAAGGCAATTGCAGCAGGAGATCTTGTACCGATTTTATCTGACTACAAGCTACCTCAACTCAAAGCCTATGCGGTTTACCCACAAACACGTTATTTATCACAACGTACTCGTGTTTTAATAGATTTTTTAGTAGAAAGGTTTGGTGATAATCCCTGCTGGGATCAGAATATTATTTATTGATCAATAAACTATTTTAGAAGGGACATGTAAATTGTGTTAGCAATTAATGTCTGCTTCATATTAAAAGCAGACATTAGTCTTCCTTATCAATTTCATTCAATGCCAACTGATAAATCTCATTTTTTTTCTTACCCGTTATCTTTGCTGTTAATCCAGCAGCATCCTTCGGAGGTAATTTTTCTGAAAGAATTTGGTTAATACGCAAGACTTCCTCATCCGAGGCGGATACTTCTTGTGTGCCTTCAACAATAACGACGAACTCACCTTTGATTTTTATTTCTTCACTTTCGAGTTTCTCGTTAATCTCAGAAAAATTATCACGCACGATTTGTTCAAATTGTTTGGTGAGCTCTCTTGCTATAGTAACGCGTCTTTCTGCGCCGAATATTTCCTGCATAATTTTTACTGATTCAACTATTCGATGTGGTGCTTCGTAAAAAACCAATGTTCGCGATTCATTTTTTAACTCGTTAAGACGTGTTTTGCGCGCCTCACTCTTTGCAGGCAGGTATCCTTCAAAAATAAATTTGTTGGTCGGCAACCCGGATGCAGACAATGCAGTAATGATGGCTGAAGGTCCGGGTATGGGCACGACTTGAATATTGTTGTCATGAGCTGCTACGACTAATTTATAGCCCGGGTCATTAATGAGTGGTGTTCCTGCATCAGAAATCAGTGCAATCGACTCACCACCTAGTATTTGTTGAATCAATTGTTGCGTGACTTTTTCTTCATTATGTTCATGGTAAGCACAGATTTTGGTTTTAATGCCGAAACGTTCAAGCAAGGTTTTGCTATGCCGCGTGTCTTCTGCAGCGATAAGGTCAACTTGTTTCAATATCTCGATAGCACGTTCGCTAATATCGCCTAAATTGCCTATTGGCGTTGCTACTATATAGAGTGCTGTTTCCATCTTTCGCTATTTTGAACCCTGTTTAAAAAGGAATGTCGTAATTATCACTGCAATGTACAATATAAGCATGAAACTTTTAATTATTTTTCTATTATCTCTGTCATTACTATCTGGCTGTGGCCCTACGCGCACGTCTGATCAGCAGGCACAGGTCGATCCTGAGGAGAATGCCCGTGTTTTGATGCAATCTGGAGACTATTCTGCAGCGGCATTGGAATACCTTGGCTTAGCTGACAAAGATAAACAGAACTCAGCTGTATATAGACTAAAAGCTGCTGCTGCCTACGTTGAAGCCGGACAATATGCCGAAGCTGATAAAGTTCTAAGCGAAACAGCTGTTGGCGAAAATGATTCTGTACAGCAATTAAGAATGCGTATTTTGAGTGCGCGCCTGCAACTCGAATTTGGCCAACCAACCAATGCACTTAATATGCTTAATGAAATTGCCGAAACTGAAATTCCGCAAGGTTTACAAAAAACCTATTATGACATTCTTGCTCGCGCCTTTCTGGCAAATGGTGATTATCTTGATGCCGCATCGCAACGTTTACGCCTTTCCAGCGTTCTAAGTTCTCCTACAGAAATAGACCAAAATTATGACTCTCTATGGGGCGTGTTTGAGGCTATACCTGAACCTGAACTTGAAGAACTGCGCTTTATTGCGCCGGAAGAATTAAAAAGCTGGTTTGAATTGGCATCAATCTATCAAGGCTATCGTTACCAACCGTCAAAATTAAGAAATGCCATTGATGGTTGGAGTCAACGTTACCCGGGACACCCTGCTTTTTCATCCATAGCACCAGAACTGATTAGTCGTAGTAGCGACTTCGTTCAGCGTCCTTCACGAATAGGTTTGCTTCTACCCTTTTCAGGCAAATATAAAAAATCATCTACCGCTATTCGCGATGGATTCCTCGCTGCATGGTATCTGGATAATCAGGAAAAATCTGATGTCAGAATTTATGATGCAAATTCACTCAATATTCGTGATATTTATCAACAAGCGGTTGCTGATGGCGTTGATTACGTTGTAGGCCCATTGGAAAAAGAAGCTGTTAATCAATTGGCTGAATTTGGAGAACTTCCAGTTAATGTACTTGCCCTCAATAGACAAGATTTAAAAAACGAAGAAGGTGTAAATAGTAAATTAATGCAATTTGCTTTATCTCCTGAAGATGAAGCGATGCAAGTTGCTGAAGCAGCCATGTCCGATGGACATAGATTAGCCTTGATAATGACGCCTAATATTCCATGGGGAGACAGAATTGCTGATGCCTTTAAAGAACGCTGGCTTGAGTTAGGTGGCGGCATTTTGGAACAAGCTCATTTTCAAAGTAGCGCCAAAGATTTTAGTAGTCCGGTTAAAGAGCTATTAAATATTGATAGCAGTGAACAACGCGGCAAAGAACTTCGCAACAAACTTAATATAAAAATAAACAATGTCGATAGACGGCGAGAAGATGCCGATTTTATTTTCACCGCGGCGGTGCCGGGTGATGCCAGACAATTATTCCCTCAATTTCGTTTTCATCGTGCTGGTGATTTGCCTGTTTACTCAACCTCGCATATCTTTACCGGAATTGAAAATAGTAGCAAAGATACTGACCTAAACAATGTGATGTTTATTGATATGCCCTGGATATTAGATACAACACATCAACTTTCAATTATTCAAGATGCCCTTAATCGCAACTGGTCACAGGAAAAATCTCAATACCGCCGACTATATGCGTTAGGAATTGATGCTTATCACTTGATTCCTGAATTGGGTCGACTTAGCGTAGAAAAAAATAGTTACTTAAGTGGTGAAACTGGTGACCTATCGATCGGCTCAAATAATATTATTAAGCGACAATTACGCCGCGCCCAATTTATTGAAGGAAAACCAGTCCTATTAAATTAAACCTCTGAACTTTAAAAACATAAATTATCAAGGATGATGATAAAAACAACAAACCAGTCCGGTAAAACCGCAGAAAATATTGCTGCAAATTATCTTGCCAAACAAGATGTAAAAATTATCACTAGAAACTTTTATAGTCGATTCGGTGAAATTGACCTGATTGCAATGAACCATGAAATTCTCCTATTTATTGAAGTTCGCTATCGGAAAAACGAACACTTTTTGACTGCTATTGAAACAATTGATCAGCGCAAATGTAATAAAATTATCATCACGAGTGAATACTATTTGAACAAACATAAAAAATATCAATCTCACCTATGTCGGTATGATGTTATAACCCTTACCGGCGACCTTAATGGGCCTGTAATCGAGTGGATTAAAAATGCATTTCAGGCATAATGTCGACAGTTTTTTTATGGCTCTAAATATTGATGGATACCGTTCAACGCGTAAAAAATAATTTTCTCGAAAGCATTCAAATTAAAACGGATGCAGTTGATGAACTAGCCCCGGTTATTGCAAATGCCGCTGCTGCAATCGCAAATGCGCTTTTAAATGACAAAAAAGTTATGGCCTGTGGCAATGGTGGCTCTGCTGCTGATGCTCAACACTTTTCTGCAGAAATGCTAAATCGATTTGAGATGGAACGACCTGGTTTGCCGGCTATTGCCCTGACCACCGATTCATCTACATTGACATCGATTGCCAATGATTACCAATTTGCTGAAATCTATTCAAAACAAATTCGTGCATTAGGGCACGAAGGTGATGTTCTACTCGCTATTAGCACCAGCGGAGAATCACATAATATTGTTCATGCGATTGATGCTGCACACGATAGAAACATGACCGTAATCGCATTAACAGGAAGAGAAGGTGGTCAAATTGCTGACTTAATGAATAATGATGATTTTGAAATCCGTGTGCCTACTTGGTCAACTGCTCGAATTCAAGAAGTTCATATTATGATAATTCATTCACTATGCGATCTTATTGATCTTCAATTACTTGGACAGGATGATTAATACATGAAAATATTTAAATTTGTTCGTTGTTTAATTTTACTTGGTTTAATAAGCCATTTATTTGGTTGTGCTGCGGTTGCCGTTGGTGGTGCTGCTGCTGCAACAGGTACTGCCGTAGTTGATAGAAGGACAACCGGCACATTAGTAGAAGATCAAACAATTGAAGTTAAAGCTTTAAAAGCTATTCGTAATGATGCAGAACTAAACGAACAAGCACACATGAATGTCATAAGTTATAACACGATTGTGCTTGTCACAGGAGAAACACCAACTGATGCCATGCGCCAACGTGCAATGGAATTAGTAAAAGGCGTTGATAAGGTAACACATGTTTATAACGAACTTACCATTGCTGCACCAAGCTCATTAGTTTCAAGAAGTAGCGATTCGTACATCACGACGAAAGTTAAAACGCAGTTATTCGCTGACCAGAATGTCAGTGGCGTTCAATTTAAAGTGGTTACTGAAAAAGGTGTAGTGTACCTGATGGGTATTGTTTCTCGTGCTGAAGCAGAGATAGCGACAGAAATTGCCAGACAAACAGGCGGCGTACAAAAAGTAGTTAAGTTGTTTCAGTATACCGATTAATTTTTTTACAAAATTCATTCTGTATTAATCTGCTCACTTCGAAAGGACAGACTAGCTCTGTCCTTTAATACTCTACTAGCGAAACATGTAATATGTTTAATTACTCAGATGAGTTAAAGCAAACCTTATTGTCAGCTTTTAAACATAAAGGTGACGACTATCAAGCTCGTACTCGTTATCTCGATGAGACTAAACACCCAAAGTATATTAATCGACTAATACTCGAAGACTCTCCCTACCTTTTACAACACGCTCACAACCCGGTTAATTGGTTTCCTTGGGGTGATGAAGCTTTTCAATTAGCAAAGAAAGAAAGTAAGCCGGTTTTTCTGTCTATAGGTTATTCAACCTGTCATTGGTGTCATGTCATGGAGGAAGAAAGTTTTGACAACGAAAATATAGCAAAACATATGAACGACTCTTTTATTTGCATCAAAGTTGATCGAGAAATTCACTCAGATGTTGATACTTATTATATGACAGCTGTGATGATGATGCAGGGACAAGGCGGTTGGCCTATGAGTAGCTTTTTAACACCTGAAAGAAAACCTTTTTTTGGTGGCACCTACTTCCAGCCCGCACAGTTTGTCGCATTAATGAGCCGTGTAAATGACGCATGGAAAAATAAAACTTCCGACATCATTGAACAAGCTAATGCAATAAGTCAGCAAGTCGCTGGCGTAATGGCAGCAAAACAATCATTAAATGAGATCGGTACTAATGTGGTCGATCTCACCGCACAAGCCATAATGAATCATTACGATCAATCCAATGGCGGATTCGGACAAGCACCAAAATTTCCTAATGAGCCCTTCCTTTATTTCTTACTTGAATATGCAAGCTATGCAGAAAATCCTGAGGCTCTAGAAGCTATTGTTAATACTCTGCATATTCAAAGTTGTGGCGGTATTTATGATCAAATTGCAGGTGGTTTTCATCGTTATGCAACCGATCAAAATTGGTTAATTCCGCATTTTGAAAAAATGCTTTATAACCAGGCAAATTTATCCTTCGTGTTTACTCAAGCTTACTTTCTATCAGGGCAAGCTGATTTTAAACGTATTGCATGTGAAACTCTGGACTATGTTTCGCGCGAAATGACAAATGGCGAAGGGGGTTTTTATTCGGCTACAGATGCTGACAGTGAAGGCGAAGAAGGCCTCTTTTTCATCTGGGATAAAGAAGAAATTGAGTCTTTATTAAGCGAAACAGATGCAAAAGAAATTATTGAGCTATATCAGGTTACAGATAGGGGTAATTTTGAAGGGAAAAATATTCTTAACTTAAATCAGCCTCTGGAAAAAATAGCCAAAGAAAAAAATCTTGAATATGCCACATTGCTTGAACGCTTAAATAAAAATAAAAAAATACTTTGGGAAAATAGAGAAAAGCGAATACCGCCAATACGCGATGATAAAATCATCACGGCCTGGAATGCGATGATGATTAAAGCTTTTGCTTATGCTGGACAACAGTTTAATAAAAAAGAATATATCGATATTGCAATTAGCGCTGCCAATTATCTATTCAAAACAAATCTAACAAGTGATGGTCAATTAGCTCGCTCAAGCCTGACCGGACAAGCATCAATTTATGCACTACAAGAAGATTATGCCTATTTAGCAGAAGCACTATTGCAAATCTATGATGCAACATTGGATAGGCAGTGGTTAGAGCAAGTATCGACGTTAGCTAGTGACATGATTGAACGTTTTTGGGACGAAGAAAACGGCGGTTTCTTTATGAGCTCTCAAACGACAGAAAATTTATTGCCATCCTCTCCCAAAGAAATTAATGATAATGCTACTTCTTCTGGAAACTCCATTGCTTTAAAAATGCTTGTACGCCTAAACAGAAGAACAGGTTCACAACACTTTTTGAATTATGCCCAACAATTAATACGATCTTATTCTGATGATATAACACAACGGCCTTATACTTGCAGCTATCTAATCTGTGGCCTCTTGGAAATGCTAGTTGGAGAACAATCAGATAAACAGTGGTGTGCGGATGGAAATATTCACATCTCTGTAGTTGCTTCAAAATATGAGAGTCAGTACAGAGTGATACTGTCTATTCAAGCGAATAACAATTGGCATTTAAACCAACTTACTGATGAAAAAGATAATTCACAGCCTATAAAAATTGAATCTACAGGAGAATGGAATATATCAAACATTCATTATCCCCATGCAATAACAAAAACACTCGGTTTTCAAACAGAGCCCGTTGTTGTTTATGAAGATAATATAACGATTGAATTTACCGCTTCAAATAATAAGGAAATCATTTTCCCCAATAACTTATTAAAACTAAAGCTTAAGTTACAAGCTTGTAATGACGAAAAATGCCTTTCTCCTGAGATTATTAATATCTGCCTACCTCTTTAATATTATTCTCTAAACTGTTTCTAGTATTACATTTAATCTCTCAGGAATAGCTCTTAAGTCAAGCTCAGTATTCTCATATAACTCTTTTGCTCGCTTTTCTAATTCATCCAGTTCAGGAAGCTTATGACAAGAAGCAAAAATTATTACATTCATATAATCAGGAAATTCAAGTAAATAAATGTAACCGAAATGATTTTTTATCGGCAGCAAAACATTAACTACATTTTCTTCAGATTCAGGCAATATATTGATAGCCAACACACCCTTTTTATCAATGCACTTGTAGATATTGGCATAGAAATCTTTATCAGATAAACATGAAGCTTGCATGTCTGCTATGAAGATATCGCACAGAATAATATCGTAGATTTCACTATGATTTGATAGAAAACGTTCTGCCGTATCATGGATGACATCAACCACCTCAGGTAAACAGAAATAATCTTTAGCAAGTTGTATTATTTGCTCATTTGACTCAACAGAGCTAATTTTAATTTCAGGTCGATTTGAATTTAAAAAACGTTCAAGCGAAGCACCACCTAATCCAAGATTGAGCAATCGTGATGTAGAGGGACAAAATAATAATGTAGTGAGTAATGCTTGAATATTCGGTAATAGAACCTGATCAATTGCATCTAATTGAATTACTGTTTGTACAGAACTATCACCCAGATGCAACCAGCGATATTGCTCCCATTCGCGTACTTCAATACTCTGATTGTCGATTAAGCCAGAATAAAGTATTTCACTCTCATCTGTGCCTAATTCATATATTTTTTCTAGTGACATTATTTCAATTTTTCTCGAAGTATAAATACCCAAATACTAACTTGACTGATAAAATCCGCAGCCTTCCCTTATTAAATATTATATCAGGTATATCACGTGTCAGAATTTGTAGTTGGTCAACGCTGGGTCAGTCATACAGAAACCGAGCTAGGGTTAGGTATCATTGTAGGTGTAGAAGGACGTCGTGTAGAAATTAGTTTCCCAGCTGCAGATGAACAACGGATGTATGCTACAGATAGTGCACCATTGACGCGTATAGAGCATAAATTAGGCGAAACGATAAAAAATCAGGACGATCAATCTTTTACAATAAACCGCTCAGATAAGTTTGAAGGACGGATAATTTATTATGGTACTGATCATGATGGTCAGGAACATAAAATAGATGAATTAGATCTAAATTGTTTTATCGAGCTCACAACTCCCAAGCAACGTTTGACAAGTGGGCAACTTGATAGTCTTAAAGCCTTTCGCTTACGCTGCGAAACACTAAAGCAACTACATCGATTACAGCAGTCTCCGGTAAAAGGCTTGCTGGGTTCCAGGACTAATTTATTACCTCATCAGGTCTACATTGCCCATGAAGTAGCAAAACGGTACGCACCTCGTGTTTTACTTGCTGACGAAGTTGGCTTGGGAAAAACCATCGAAGCAGGAATGATACTTCATTATCAACTACATACTGGCTTAGCCAGTCGTATACTGATTGTTGTTCCAAATACGTTAAGTCATCAATGGTTGGTAGAAATGCTTCGTCGTTTCAACCTACGTTTCTCATTATTTAATGAAGATAGATTGCATGCGCTTAGTGAAGAAGAAGGTAACCCCTTTGAAAGTGAGCAATTAATTATTTGCAGCCTTGATATTTTGACTAGCGATCCAAGCTTATTTGAGCAAGCTTTAGATGCAGATTGGGATATGGTTGTTATTGATGAAGCACATCATCTGCACTGGACAGAAGGCGATGAAGGACATGATTATCGTTGCATCGAATCTCTTGCAAAACAATGTCGCGGTTTATTACTACTAACAGCAACACCTGAGCAAGTTGGGGCTGAAAGCCATTTTGCGCGACTGCGATTACTTGATCCGGATCGTTTTCATGATCTGACGAGTTTTCTGGATGAAGAAAAAGGCTATCAACAACTTAGTGACACTGTAAAAATACTGCTGGATAAACCTGATGAATCATTGAAAGATGAGATGTTAACTTTATTAAAAAGCTATTTAGAAGATGAAGCGCCTAATAAAGATAATCCTGATATTTCTGAACGCGAAGAAATCGTTTCAAAGCTACTTGATCGTCATGGTACTGGACGAGTATTCCTACGTAATACTCGCGAAGCTATTAAGGGTTTTCCTGAAAGAAAATTAATCAGCACTCCTCTTGAGCGCCCTAAACTATATGCTTCGCTAACAGGAAAACAAACTTTATTTCCAGAAATGGAAGTTGATAGCGATGAATGGCTAAAGCAAGATCCGCGAGTGAGTCATCTGATAGATTTAGTAAAAGAATTAAAAACTGAAAAGATATTAGTTATTTGTGCTAATTCGAAAACAGCTTCCAGTTTAGAAAAATACTTGCAGTTGAAGATGGGAATTAGAAGTGCTGCATTTTATGAAGGTCTTAGTATTATTGAACGCGATCGCGCAGCAGCTTACTTTTCAGATACTGAAATGGGCGCACAAGTCTTGGTTTGTTCAGAGATTGGCAGTGAAGGTCGTAATTTTCAGTTCGCTCACCATCTTGTTTTATTTGATTTGCCGTTAAACCCGGATTTATTAGAACAGCGGATTGGTAGACTTGACCGTATTGGTCAAACAGAAACTATCAATATTCATGTTCCCTATCTTGAGCATACTGCACAGGAAATTAATTTTGTGTGGTACAACAATGGCCTAAATATTTTTCTACAAAGCTGCTCTGCTGCATATACTATTTATGAAAAATTCGAAGATTCTTTAAATGAAGCACTTACTAATACAGAAATAGATATTAGTACACTTATTAATGAAACAGAAAAACATACAAATACCGTTAAGAAAAATATGCATGATGGTCGAGATCGACTTGTAGAATTAAATTCATGTCGCAAAGACGTTGCCGTAGAAATAATAAATTCCATCAACGATGAAGAAGAACCTCAGTTACTGATGGATTACATGGAAGGCATGTTTAATACCTATGGCGTCGACCATGAAGAGCACTCAGAAAACGCATGGATACTTCGTGCTAGCGATCATATGCGAACAGGTTATTTTCCTGGCGTGAGTGAAGAACCTATTACTATTACGTTTGATAGAAACAAAGCGCTTAGCAGAGAGGATATGGCTTTTGTGAGCTGGGAACACCCCATGGTATCAGAAGCAATCGAGATGGTATTAAAAAGTGAAATTGGTAATACCTTTATAAGCACTATAGAAAAAGATGGCATTGAACCGGGGACTATATTGCTCGAAACATTCTCTATAATTAACATAATAGCACCGAAAAAACTTCAAATTGATCGCTACTTACCTATTACACCTTTACGTACTTTAATTAGTAAGGATCGTAAGGATTATTCGAAATTACTGTCTCACGAAAAATTAAATACCTTGAGTATGAAAATAGAACGTCAAACAGCTCATACCATCATTAAACAGATCAAACCTGAGCTAGAAACTATGGTTGACTTTGCCATTAAATTTAGTCAATCAAAACTACCAAAAATCAAAGAAGATGCGCAACAAAATGTTAATAACTTACTGCACTCAGAAATAGTCCGCATGAAACAGTTACAAAAAAACAATGCCACTATTAGGAAAGAAGAAATAGAATTTTTAGAAGAGCAACTTCATGCCTGCAATGAAGTTATTTCAAATTGTAAATACGAACTTCAGGCTGTAAGACTAGTTATAGCTCAATAAAGATTATCTCTACATTTCTACAGACTCTTCTGTTTCAAGCTTTTCTTGTGGTGGTTGAATAATGTAACCTGAAACATAATCTACTCCTGCATCAATTGCTGTAGCAAGACTTTCGCCGGTTTCTAATTTGTCAGCTATAACTAACGAATCATGTTCGTGTGCTACAGAAACTATTTTTTTCATTTCATCTGTATCCATTTTAGTATCACCAAAATTTGGCGAAAATCGAGTGTATTCGAAATGAAAATGTTTCATGCATTGTTCTAGAATTGTATGATTTGGCACATGAAGTAATGCTGTAGATATCCCATATTTTTCACGCAAATTTTCAATTAAGTATTCAGTTTCATTTTGGTAGGTCAAAAATTTCTTAGTATCTATTTCCACTACGAGGGAATAACCAATGTCTGGAAAATCAGTACTATCAATCAATTTTTCAAACCATTTATAGAGATTTTGATCTGAATATGATGATGAAGATAGAGTCATAAACAATCCAGTATCAATCGAATTCTTACTATATTCTTCAATTAATTTTTCAATGCAGTATTTTATTACCCACCGATCTAATGTGTTTAATTTATTAGTTTTTTCCAAAACTGGCATAAATTGATCTGCTGATACAACACTATTATCACGGCCAATTAAATTAACGCGAGTGGTATATAAATTCTCTTTACGATTTAAAGATTTAGCGTTTGAAACTTTAACAATATGTTGAAAGAATGGCTTAATACGATTTTTTAAAAAAACATTATCTATTTGTGTTTCGATACTAAAATCATCTTTTACTTTTGTTTCTGCTTCGCCATAAATAACATAAGAATTATCCTGTTCATTCCTTGCTATACGACAAGCTACATCTGCTTCGATGAATATAGTTTCTGCTTCAAATTGTTCAGAATTAATTACTGCAATACCGATACTGATACTATAGTCTAAATTTCTTTTATTTTCTGAATATGGATTCTTTGTAAATACTTCACATAGTTTATCTGCAAATTTTTTGCCCACAGTAAAACCAGGTTTACCTTTTACTAATACTGCAGATGTCGCATCGCCTGAACGAATAACAATTCCTTCTATCTCTTTCCTCTTTAAGAATTCATTTGCAACTTTTGCAATATGGCTACATGCTTTATCAGCTATTACAATTCCATATTCATTTCGAAGACCTTGGTAATCATCAACTTCAATAATTAGGACAACATCATTTTTCTTTGCTTCCTCAACTTTTTTTAGAAACCTTATTTTATTATAGATATGGCCACTTAAGGCAATCGTATCTGACTTAACTTGCTCTTCCCGATGTTGTTTAGTTGCACGTTCAATAGAGTCAAAAAGAAGTATTTTTGTTAATTCACTTTTATGTAAAAAATCTTGAACACCATACCTGAAGGCTTGAACTATCACGCTTTGATCTGAATTCCCCGTCAACATTATTGCAGCAGGAAAATCAGTTGATGCTGTGCACACTCTAATCCAATCAAGACCATTCTCACCATTGCCTAAATCATAATCAACGACGACGACTTGATACTTTTTCCAGTTAAAATCATTATCAGGGCAGCCATCTTCAATGTTATACCTATCAATTTTTGCAGATGGCAATATACTTTTAAAAAGCGCAACCAATAACTCACAATACTCTTTGGAGTCATCAATCACTAATATCGATTTTACGTAGGAAGATGCAGAAGTACTCATAACGCCTTACTGTTTATACTTTCTTATATTTATCGCCCCAAGAGTACAAGAGTATTAATAAGTTCGCAAAGTTTAAAAAATGTCGGGGCTTAGAGACAGTTTTATATATTTTATTACCTTAATAAGATAAAAATAATATTATTTATTACGAAGTTTTATTTAGAGGGTTACTACTTTTTTTATAAAAAAATATCGAGGAGGTTAAAATTAGTAAAAAGTTCTTGAAGCTAAACTTATTTCACAATTTTCAAATGAGATCCTTTTTTCTTTTTTGTTTCTTTTTTTTCTGGCTCGGAATTTGAGACTGATTCATTTTCTTTTTCAACTTCCTGTTCTTCCTCTTGGAATATCATGCCTCGCCCATTTTCATTCGCATAAATTGCTAGTACTGCGCCCACTGGGAAATAAACATTCATACTTTTACCAGAAAAACGTGCTTTGAAATTAATGTAATCATTACTTAAGTCAAGATCACGCACAGCACTTGGAGAAATATTTAAAACAATTTTTTTATCTTCAACAAAATCAAAAGGAATACTCAGATCATCGCCTGTCGCATCAACTAACAGATATGGAGTTAAATGATTATCACAAATCCAATCGTACAATGCTCGTAACAGATAGGGCCGATTGGATTTCATGATAATGTTACAGAGTTCAGGCTTGCAGCGGGATAAGCTTAGCCTTCGTTATATTCCTTTTCTATAGCAGACAAACTAGTCTGAAATGCATCACGCTCAAACAATCTGTCTGCATATTCTTGTAAAGGTTTACATGACATAGGCAATTTAATCCCATATTCATCTAAACGCCACATCAAAGGACCAACACAACAATCTATAAGAGAATATTCTTCCGACATAAAATAGGGCATTTGTGCAAAAGCCGGTGCAATCGCCGTCAAATTATCACGTAATACTTTCTTAGCATTAGCAGCTGCTATTTCATTATCGCTTTCAATCTCAGCTACAGATTCGTATAAATCACGCATGACTCTGTATCGTAGTTGACGGTTTCTTGCTCTATTAACTGGATCAACTGGCATCAAAGGAGGATGAGGAAAACGTTCATCCAGATATTCCATAATAATATGAGCATCATAGAGAACGAGGTCTCTATCAATCAATGTCAAAATAGAGTTGTACGGATTTAGATCATTTAGCTCTTCCGGTCTGGCATCGTCGTCATCAATATAATTAATTTCAACATTGACATCCTTTTCTGCTAAAACAATACGCACAGCATGATTTATAGGACTCACACTGTCTGAATACAAAACCATTAATGAACGACGATTGGCGACACTTGCCATTGTTTAAATCTCCAGCCTGTTAAGAAAGCGCGCGATTATACTACAGATTCGAAAATAAAGGGGCTTCGTATGCAGTTAATGCACATCACGCCAATATTCCTTCTTAAGTAGGTAGGTAACTACCATTAAAACAATGAGATACAACAAAACCCAGAAGCCAATTTTCTCGCGTTGCAGCTTGATCGGCTCACCTAGATAGACCATAAAATTAACCAAATCACGTACTGTTTGATCGAATTCCTCTGCACCTTGAGAACCTTCGCTTATTAATTCTAAGTCTTCATAAGTTGGCGCATGATGTGCGCCACCATCATGTTCTTTCTCAATTAAACGTTGTTTTCCCTGTAATTCCCATAACACATTAGGCATACCTACATCTTTAAACGCTAGATTATTAACGCCAAAAGGACGTGATTCATCAACATAAAATGTTTTGAAGTAACTATAAAGCCAATCCGCGCCACGAGAGCGAGCAATAACAGATAAATCTGGAGGCGCGACGCCAAAAAATTGGTCCGCATCTGACGAACTCATTGCTATTTTCATAGTATCGCCAACTTTATCTGTGCCAAACATAAAATTCGTTTTTAATATATCTTCACTAATTCCCAGATCCTTGCCCATGCGGTTATAACGCATATAAGCTGCCGAATGACAACTCAAACAATAATTAACGAAGGTTTTAGCACCACGTTGCAATGAAGTCTGATCAGAAAGATCAACCTCCATATGCATTAACTTTGCACCGCCAGCTGCAGAAACACTAGCAGAAACCATTATTAAAAGAATGAAGAACGTATTATGTAATCGCTTATATCCTTTCATTAGTCTGTCACCCTATCCGGTACGGCCTTGTCATTATCCATCGCGGTATAAAATGGCATTAACAAAAAGAAACTAAAATAAATAACTGAAAAGAATCGTGCCATCCACGTATAAAGTGGAGTCACACCTTGCATACCTAACCAACCCAGCACAAAAAAGCTGATAACAAACGCTGTCAGAGCAATACGATAATTCATGCCACGATATCGAATAGATTTAACCGGGCTTCTGTCTAACCAGGGTAATAACAGGAATATATTAACTGCCAGCCCCATAGCAATCACCCCACCCAACTTGTCCGGTATTGCACGCAGAATGGCGTAGAATGGCGTGAAATACCAAACAGGAGCTATATGCGTCGGCGTCGTAAACGGATCAGCCGGTGTAAAATTAGCATGCTCAAGAAAATATCCACCCATCTCCGGAGCAAAAAACACAACGGCAAAGAAAAAGAACAAAAACACAGCTACTCCGAAGATATCCTTCACAGTGTAATAGGGATGAAATGGAATTCCGTCTAAAGGAATACCTTCTGCATTTTTATTCTTTTTGATTTCCACACCATCTGGATTATTCGAGCCAACTTCATGTAAAGCCAAAATATGGAAGCCGACTAACCCTAAAATAAGTAGTGGAAAAGCAATCACATGCAATGAAAAGAATCGATTTAATGTGACTCCAGAAACGACAAAGTCACCGCGTATCCATTCTGCCAGATCCGGCCCAATAACTGGAAGAGCACCAAATAACGAAATAATTACTTGTGCGCCCCAATATGACATTTGTCCCCATGGCAATAGATAACCAAAAAAGGCTTCACCCATAATGACCAGATAAATAGCCATGCCTGATAACCATAATAATTCGCGCGGCTTTTTATACGAACCGTAAAGTAATGTACGGAACATATGTAAGAAAATAACAACAAAAAATGCCGAAGCGCCGGTCGAATGCATATAACGAATAAACCAACCCCAGCTTACATCGCGCATAATGTATTCTACTGAAGCAAACGCGCCCTCTGCTGATGGATTGAAATTCATTGTTAGCCAAATACCGGTCAGTATCTGTATAACCAACACTAATAAAGCTAAAGAACCGAAGAAGTACCAAAAATTAAAATTCTTTGGTGCGTAATATTTGGCAAGATGTTCATTCCAGCTTTTCGTTAAGGGGAAGCGATTATCGACCCAATCTCTTAAACCAGTTAAACCTTTAACGACTTTTTGTTCGATATCAGCCATTACACTGCCTCGCTATCGTCGCCGATTAACAAACGGCTTGATGAAATAAATTTATAAGGCGGTACCACCAGATTGGTTGGTGCCGGAACACCCTTAAATACGCGACCGGCTAAATCAAAGCGCGATCCGTGACAAGGACAAAAAAATCCACCTTTATCTGCAGAAGGACTTTCGTCAATCCCCTTTTCAATAAATTTAGGTGAACAACCCAAGTGCGTACAGGCGCCAATCACAACCAAATATTCGTTTTCGCGTGCACGATACTCATTTTTGGCATAGTCAGGCTGGGCACTGGCTTCTGAAACAGGATCGCTGACTATATCGGCTTGTGCACTAATATCATCCAGCATTTCCTGTGTTCGTCTTAAGATCCAGACAGGTCGACCTTGCCATTTTTCGATGGTAAGTTCACCAGGCTGTAACTTGCTAATATCTACTTCGACAGGTGCGCCAATCGCTTTAGTCTTCTCGCTGGGAGCCATTGTTGCAATAAATGGCACTGCGCCGGCAACGGTACCTGCTCCACCCACTACTGTAGCTGCAGCAGTCAGGAATCTGCGTCGACTCTTGTCAACGTTACTATTATCCATGCTTATCCTCTAGTTATAGATAACTGATGGTTTAATACCAGTATTATTATTGATGTAGTATATATTAAGTTAAACTGCTTAGCGGATAAATAGCACATCCATAAAAATTACGATTAAAACAGAAATAGAACATTTTCTAATCATTATGCAACTCAAAAAGAGTTTAATATTTATGCTGCAATATTCTGCTTACGGGCTAGCAGCAGCATTTTTGTTTTTATTATTAACCTCTAATGATTTATTGACTGATTTCTCATTCTCTACGTCAGATCGTTATTCTTTCAACGACGCAGTAATGTCAACTGCCCCAGCCGTTGTTAATGTCTATGCTAGTAAGGTATACCAAGAAAGAAGCCACCCATTATTCCAAGATCCCTTATTTCAGCGTTTCTTTGGTAAAGCACCAACCATGCCAAAAAAACGTCGTGATAGCTCAATAGGTTCCGGTGTTATCATGAATACGGCTGGTTATATCTTAACCAATGCACATGTTATTCAAGATGCAAACGATATTCGCGTTACTCTTAATGATGGTCAGCAAGTTCAAGCCCAATTAATTGGATTCGACGCGGATACTGATTTAGCAGTTCTCAACATACCAATAGAAAATCTACCACAGATACCAATTGGTAATTCAACACAGCTGAAAATCGGCGATATCGTTTTAGCTATCGGTAATCCGTACAATTTCGGCCAAACTGTCACTCAAGGAATAGTTAGCGCTACAAGTAGAAAACGGCGCGGCATCTCATTTTTCGACGATTTTATACAAACCGACGCCGATATTAACCTTGGTAATTCTGGTGGAGCACTAGTCAATGCTGATGGCGAATTGATTGGTATCAATACCGCAATTATTTCAAGCAGTGGTGGTTCTGAAGGCATTGGCCTAGCAACGCCAATTAATCAAGCTGTAGATGTAATGAATCAAATTATTTCAAATGGAAAAGTAGTTCGAGGCTGGTTAGGTATTGAAGCTCAAACATTAGGTGCCGATACTATTAAATCAGCTAACCTCAAAACGGGTGGTGTATTAGTAACAGCAATTATACGCAATGGACCAGCCGAAAATGCAGGTATTGTTCCTGGTGATATTATGATCACAATCGACGGAAAAAACGTCAGTTCTCCAGATCAGGCTATTGAAACAATTACTGAATTAGAACCGGGTAAAGAAATAAAAATAAATATATTACGAGGTTGGGAACAACAAGAGTTAATTGCAATAATTGCGCAACGGCCTACAGCACAAATGCCAAAATAATACTTTGGAGGAAAATTATTAACTCATAATCATTTTAAGTGTAGAAAGAAAAGTATCATTCTCCTCTTTAGTGCCAATCGTTACGCGTAGACAATTTTCTAACAAAGGATGAGTCCCGTGTAAATTTTTGATCAAGATTTTATTTTTCAATAACTCCGCATGAACAAATTCACCGCCCTTCTCCGTTATTCGAATTAAAATAAAATTCGCTTCGCTTTGCCATGCTTCAACTCCTTCAATATTTAAAAGAGAATTAAATACAAAGCTTCTATCATCACGAATTTGCCCAGCTTGTTCTTCTAGTAAACTAATATTTTGAATTATGAAATTTGCACTTAACTGATTAAGCGTACCGATATTATATGGCAACCTTAATTTTTCAAATTCTGAAATCCATTCCGGCGCACCAATTAAGATTCCTAATCTTAAACCTGCCAGACCAAGCTTGGATAAAGTTCTCATTAACAAAACATTTGGGTATCTCTGTAAACAAGACATCATGCTCTTTTGTGCAAAGACATGATAAGCCTCATCAATAACGACAAGACCAGGCGCTGCTTGTATGATTTTCTCGATAGATTCCTGGTCAAACATATTTCCTGTTGGATTATTTGGCCAGGCTATGAAAATAACAGCAGGCTGTTTTTCTTTAATTGTTTTCAGCATCAAAGGAAGGTTGAGAGAGAAGTCATCGTTTAATGGCACACCAACATAATCAAGTTCCAACAAAGAACTTAATAAGCGATACATAACAAAACCCGGCTCCGGAGCCATAATCACATTGGATGTTTTATTTAATGCCAACATGATAATTTGAATTAATTCATCAGAACCATTTCCAAACATCATTGCTGTATTATCAGGTAAACCTAATACTGCACTTAACCTTTCTCTTAATTCACTGGTACTCGCATCTGGATATCGATTGAGTTCAGCTTGCTCCAAATAGGTAGACCATGTTGTTTTAATTTCATCCGGCCACACATAGGGATTTTCCATCGCATCCAATTTTATAACATCGCTGGTTTTAGGAACGTGATAAGCCTTAGCATCAAGAACAGATGACTTGATGATCTTTTTGATTTGGTTTTCGAGCATCTTCTTTTTTAATCTACTCTAAATATTAGATAGCTTTGCACGAATAGAGACTTTGTTCTCAGACGAGGCGAAAATGCGCACACGACTGCATGGACGCAGGAGGTAGAGCAACGCAGGAAGCCAAAGCCGAGAAGCGGAGTTTATATTTAATAAATGAGCATTCGAGCACATTTTTACCAAAAGTAGGCGCATTAGGCGACGACGAATTAAATTAGGACAAAAGATCATTTGTGCGAAGTTATCTATGAATCGCGACGATACTCTGCTGACCGTGCATGCGCCGTCAACCCTTCACCATGTGCTAATACAGAAGCTGTTTCAGCAATACTAGTCACTGAACTGCTACTACATTTAATTAATGATGATTGTTTTTGAAAATCATAAACACCTAATGGTGATGAAAATCGAGCTGTTCTCGCAGTAGGTAATACATGATTTGGGCCGGCACAATAATCACCCAGAGACTCTGCTGAATAATGCCCCATGAATATCGCACCAGCGTGCCTTATATCATCTAATAATGAATCAGGATCAGAAACAGCAAGCTCTAAGTGCTCTGGCGCTATTGTATTAACAACCTCAATAGCTTGTTTAAGATTATTTACTTTTATCATTGCACTATTGCTTTTTAGTGCTGCTTTAATAATTTCAGCTCTTTCCATTTCTGGTAAAAGTTTTTCAATACTGTTTTCAACTTGGGTAATAAAATCAGCATCAGGTGAAATCAGTATGGCGCTCGCTTGTTCATCGTGTTCTGCCTGTGCAAACATATCCATTGCGACCCAATCAGGGTTTGCACTGTTATCGCCAACAATCACGACTTCTGAAGGACCTGCAATCATATCAATACCAACAACTCCAAATACTTGACGCTTGGCCGTTGCCACATAAATATTGCCAGGGCCAACAATTTTATCTACCTTTGGCACTAAATGCGTACCATAAGCAAGTGCAGCAACCGCCTGCGCTCCACCAATTGAAAATACTCGGCTAACTCCAGCGATTGCGGCTGCAGCTAGAACTAAATCATTACGCTTATCATCTGGTGTGGGAACAACCATAATAATTTCTTCAACACCAGCAACATGCGCCGGAATCACATTCATTAATACGGATGAAGGGTAAGCGGCTTTTCCTCCAGGGACATAAACTCCAACACGATCTAATGGCGTTATCTTTTGACCCAAGACGTTACCTTCGTCGTCTTCATAACTCCACGTAGATTGTTTTTGTTTTTCGTGAAATTCACGAACGCGTTTCGCAGCGTGTTCCAAACCATTACGTAGTTCATTAGGAATACGTTTTAATGCTGCTTCCAGATCCTGTTTAGATATCTCTAAAGATTCTAGTGATGCAGAACGCCGATCAAATTGATTTGTATATTCAAGTAACGCTTCATCACCACGAGCACGTATATTGGAAATTACTTTGGAAACTGTTTCAACGATAGCCTGTTCTGGTTCATCAGTTGATGAAAGCAAAGACTGTAATGATGAATCGAAATTCTCATCAGATGTATCGAGATGTTTTAACATGACCTAACTAACAATATCTGACAATTGGTCTAAAATGGGTTTTATCGTTGCGTTTTTCATTTTCATTGCAGCCTTATTAACAACTAATCGAGAGCTAATATCAGCAATGTGTTCAAGTGTGACCAATCCATTTGCCTTTAAAGTATTTCCGGTATCGACAAGATCTACAATCCAGTCTGATAAGCCCAATACTGGACCTAATTCCATTGAACCATAGAGTTTAATAATTTCGACTTGTTGTCCGCGCTCAGCAAAATAGTTCTTAGTGATATTAGTATATTTTGTAACAACACGAGGTCGGTCTAAAATTGGTTTTGCATCTTTAAGACCAGCTAACATCATTCGACATTTTGCTATACCAAGGTCGATAGGCTCGTATAATCCATCTCCGGAATATTCCATCAATACATCTTTTCCCGCGATACCCAGTTCTGCGGCACCACGCTCAACATAGGTAGGAACGTCTGTAGCACGAATAACAAGCAAACGAATATTAGGCTGGTTCGTTTCTAATACCAGTTTACGTGTTGAATTAGGGTCATCTATAGGAACAATACCCAACTTGGCAAGTAAGGGCATCGCATCATCGTAAATACGACCTTTAGAGACTGCAATTGTAATGTTGTCAGGCATATACTTAAATCTGCGTTAGTTGCTTATGTGTTTGCATCAAGTTGAGGAAGAATACAATAGAACTGGAATGACTAAAAAAGTTTCCTACTATTATCTGCTACTTAATCAGGTATTCTTCTAATATCAGCACCAAGCTGAGAAAGCTTCTCTTCAATCATCTCATAACCACGATCAATATGATAAATACGTTCAACTACCGTCTCACCTTGTGCTACAAGTCCTGCTAAGACAAGACTAGCAGAAGCTCTTAAATCCGTAGCCATTACCGGTGCACCAGTTAAGTGTTCTACTCCATCGGTAATTGTCGTATTCCCTTCTAATTTCAGATCTGCACCCATACGTTGTAACTCATGCACATGCATAAATCGATTTTCAAACACCGTTTCTGTAATTATTCCACTGCCTGTCGCTATTGAATTCATAGCCGAAAACTGTGCTTGCATATCAGTAGGAAAACCCGGAAATGGTGAAGTATGGATATCAACAGCTTTTGGTTTTTCACCTTTCATATCCAGTGAAATACTATTGTCGTCTATTTCAATATTTGCACCGGCTTCTGTTAATTTAGCTAATACAGATTCAAGCAAATGTGGCTGAGTATTTCTTAAACGAATACTTCCGCCTGTCATGGCTGCTGCGACCAGATAGGTTCCTGTTTCAATCCGATCAGGCAAGATGTCATAATCTGTACCGTGTAGACTTTCGACACCTTCGATCTCAATACGATCTGTTCCAGCACCTGAAACTTTTGCGCCCATCTTATTCAAGCAATTCGCCAGATCAGTAACTTCTGGTTCTCTTGCTGCATTTTCAATTACCGTTATACCGTCAGCAAGTGTCGCTGCCATCATCAAGTTCTCAGTACCTGTAACCGTAATAATATCCAATGTTAAATGAGCGCCTTTTAAACGATCTGCTGTTGCACGGATATAGCCGCCCTCAACAACGATATCCGCACCCATCGCGGTTAAACCTTGTAAATGTAAGTTAACGGGTCGTGAACCGATAGCACAGCCACCAGGCAGAGACACATCGGCCTTACCATAACGCGCAAGCAACGGCCCCAAAACAAGTATCGATGCACGCATGGTTTTAACTAATTCATACGGTGCAAAAAAGTTAGTGATATTACTGTTATCAATTTCGATGCGCATCCGTTCATCGACTGTAATTCGAGCACCCATCAGCCCCAATAACTCTATCGTTGTAGTAATGTCATGTAAGTGTGGCACATTACCAATAGTCACTGATTGATCAGTAAGCAATGTTGCGGAAAGAATAGGCAAAGCTGCGTTCTTTGCACCAGATATCGGGATATCACCGTGTAAAGGATTTCCGCCGTGGATAATTAATTTATCCATAATTATTTATCGTTACCTTTAAAAATGACTAACAGTCTCAGGAATGTGTTTGTTTAGCCCATTCTTCTGGACTATATGTTTGAAAAGACAAAGCATGGATATCTGTCCCCATTTTATCACCCAAAGTTTTATAAACCATCTGGTGTTGTTGCACCATCGTTTTACCGACAAATTGTTCACTGACAATACGTGCTTGAAAATGAGTACCATCATCACCTTCAACCAAAACATCCGCATCGGACAAGCCTGATTCAATCAGTTCTTTAATTATTATTGGGTTCATATATGGCTACTCTACAAATTAATTGGCTATGATAATGGAAAGTACAACGTTAAGTGATGATATTTTAAGTGTCTTAAAGTAAACAACCGGGCAATGCCCGGTTGTTAGCGTTTCATTGGTAATTCTAAATTATTTCGCTAGGCTTTTCGCAAGCTTATCATTTTTATCAGAAAGCTTCTGAACCAAAGAATCAAAACCTTCTTTTTTGATTTGGCTAGCAAATGATCCTCGATAGGTTGAGACCAGACTAACGCCATCAACCGCAACGTCCACTACTTTCCATTCTTCATTCTTTTGATGCATACGATATGCAACCGGGAATGGCTGTGAGCCTTCACTGGTCAATTCCGTCTTCACAACGGCAAGATTCGATTTTGGATTTTGCTCTACAGGAAAATATTTCACTTCCTGACCAGAATATTCTAGCAATGCACGCGCATAAGTACGGACAAGTAACGTTTTGAACTGCTCAATAAATTCATTACGTTGCGCTTCATTAGCACTTTTCCAGTTTTTACCAAGTACCCACTTTGACATGCTAATAAAGTCAAAATGAGGGATAACAAGCTCATTTACCAGTTCATAAATCTGACTTGGATTTTCTTCCAAAGCAGAGCGCTGACTCTCTATTTTTTCAATAACACCATTTGACGTTTCCTTTACAACCGCTTCAGGTGATTGAACTGCAGCTACAACCTGACTCGTGCCAGCCATTAAGGACAAGACTAAAAACAGCGATTTGATGACTCTGCCTTCCATTGTTATACCTCTGATTGTTATTTATTGTATTGACCCAGTACTAATCCTACTAGTTCATAACTGCTTGCTTATATTGTGCTTTTACCGACACTTTAATTTTTAAATAAGCAAAAAGACCAAGTATTCTGGAGGCGAGTATTGTAATGACAATATATGCCGATAGAAAGCCTTTATCTTGTGACTTTTTCGACAATATTTAATTATTTAAACTTGCCTAAGTAACAGTTTTACATGAAAAAATAGCTACAAGATATTGTTTAGAAAACCTTTTAGTCAAAAGGTTTCCAAATTAAGATTAATTTTGGCAATAACGTCAGTGCAGCAAATAAGGCAATAAACATCGCCAAAGCTGTCAATAAGCCAAAATAGATTGTCGGAATAAAATTAGACAACACCAGAATTGAAAAACCAATAATAATTGTAATAGCCGTATAGAAAACAGCTTTACCAATATTGGCATGGCAATAATGCATGGTTTTTACATAGTCGTGTGTCTGAGGAAATTCTTCACGAAAACGATAGATATAATGGATGCTGTTATCAACTGCAATACCAATAGTAATTGCGGCAATTGTAATCGTCATCATGTCCAGAGGAATTCGCAATAACCCCATCAGTCCAAGAATAATTGCTGCCGCAAGCACATTCGGCACAATACCAATTATGGCAAGTGGTATAGAACGGAATAAAAGCATCAACATTAAGGCTATGCCTGCCATGACGACGCCCAAGGTTAATATTTGAGACTTGAACAAACTTTGTAACATATTGTTATAAAGAACAAGGATACCTGTAACTTGTATCTTATCCTCAGCAATACCAAGTTTCTCGGTCAAATCTCTTTTTATTTGATCAACTAACTCCTTGCGCCTTAAATCCTTCATGGAATCGAGAATACGTATATTGATACGCGCCTGGTTATTTTCTTCTGATAAATAGGGGGTAACCATGCTCTCTTTCAGTTCATCTGGCATACGTTTAGTAACAATAGCCAGTTCAAAAGCATCAAACTCACCTTCGTTAATTTGTTCACCGACACGAATAATCGAAGCAAGCGATAACACCTTGCCAACAGCAGGTAAGGAATCGAGATAATCATGTACTTCTTTTATCGTATCGACTCTTTCTGGTGTCAACCAGGCTTGTTCTTCCTGCTCATCTTCAAAACCACCAAATAAAGCATCTAAATCCTCAAAATCATCTTCACCAGCTCCTTCAGATTCATTCGATGCATCTTCAAGATTCAAGACAATATCAAGTGGCGTTGTACCGCCTAGTTTCTCGTCAATTAAACGTAAACCCTGATATATCTCGGTATCTTCACTAAAGTAATTAATAAAACTATTTTCGACTTCCAACCGAGTGATGCCATAGGCGCTCACAAGGCCAAGCACAACCGTTAGAAAGAGAACTTTATTGCCATGGCCTTCAGTAAGTGAGGCTAATTTAGGTGTAAACTGAAATTCATTCCTTGCACTTAACTGTTCAGAAGTCTTCGAAAGCAAAACTAATAAAGCAGGAAAAAGTATAAATGAGGTAAAGAAAGTTACCGTTAATCCAATGGTCATCATCCAGCCAAAATCAATGACCGGTTTTATGCCACTCACCACTAATGAGCCAAATGCCATAATCGTTGTTAACGCAGTATAAAAACAAGGCCAAACCATTTTGCATGCTGTTTCCAAGACTAATTCATGTTGGGTCTTTTCTGGAAAGTCATTGCTTAATTGTCGATAACGGACAATCAAATGTACATTCATTGACATCGTTATAATCAACATTAAAGAAATAAAGTTTGAAGAAATGACTGTGACATTCCAGCCAACTAGGCCAAGTAAGCCAATCATCAGTAATCCGGCATAAAAACAACTTAATAAGGGCAACATTACCCATCTAAGCTTACGGAAAATAATCGTCAACATACCGACAAGAAAAAGAAAAACACCAACGCCAAAGATGATCAAATCATTTTTAATATAGGTGATCATGTCATCGGTGATCATTGACACGCCGCCCAGGTTAAAATCGCCATGAACACTATACTTCTTGATTAACTGTCTGACTTTTTCAATGTTCTCGTGATTAGTCTTGTCTATTTCATTTTTCTGCTTGCTATATTCATCTAATATCTCATCAAGATTATCTTGTTCCTCTGCTGATAAGCCTTGGTCTTTATCCTTAAATAAAAACTCGTTTCTTTGTTTTTGAAGTTCACGAAACTCTGGATGATCTTTCAAGTTAACCTGAATTGCTGTGGTTGCCCCATCTTCACTAATGTTTAATTCCTTATAGATAGGACTGCTCATCATTTCCTGTTTGGCTTTTACCAGGTCAACATCACCACCTTCAAGCGTACGAACATTATCAGCAACTTCTGAAATAGAACCTTCTACTTGTCTAACCAAAGGGACATCAACCAAACTGACGACTGACTCAACAGGTTCTAATTCACGTAGTTCATTTCGTAAATTTGTAATTTGCTGCAATGTAGCCGGAGAAAACAAATCATCATTAGGAGTGAACGTGATGAAAAGAAAATCTCTGGTAGCGTAGCGTTCTGCTATCTCGCGAAATAATTCCAGATCTTTATCATCATCCAATAATAGGGAATCTGCTGAAGCATCAAGTTTGAAATCTTTAGTATGGACAGCAAAAAAAGCCAATATGACTGCCATTAATATGCAAACTATTATCGGCCTATTTAAGACCGTCGCTACATAAATATTTTTTATTTGTTCAAACACTTTATTATTATTTTAATGATAAATGAGTAATGCCTGGAACTACTGCATTAATTACTTTAGAAAAATGAGTGGATAATTTTTTAATCCACCAATAGCTCAATCTTATAACCATCAGGGTCTTCTACAAAAGCAATAACTGTGTCACCACCTTGCATAGGCCCTGCTTCTCTGATGACATTTCCACCCGCTGCTTTTATTTTATCGCACGCCTTGTAGACATCTTCAACACCGATAGCGATATGCCCATAGGCATTTCCCAGATCATAAGACTCTGTACCCCAATTATGTGTTAATTCCAGAACGGTCACTTCTGACTCGGCACCATAACCCAAATAAGCCAGTGTGAATTCATGTTCTGGATAGTCATGTCTACGTATTAATTTCATTTCTAAAACGTTTTCATAAAATGCCAGAGATTTATCAAGATCCCCAACTCGTAACATCGCGTGCAACATTCGCATATTTTTAGTCCCCCTAAAATGTTAATGATCAGGCAATATAATACTGTTATCTATAATTTTTTGTATTGTTTCTGCAAATAAAACGTGTTCGACCTTTAAAACCTTTACGGCCAAGGTTTCTGGCGTATCATCCGGCGCAACTGCAACTGTCCGTTGTGCCAAGATAGATCCTTTATCATATTCTTCATCGACCAAATGAATGGTCACGCCAGTCTCTTTCTCACCAGCATCTATAACAGCTTTATGTACATTAATACCGAACATGCCCTGACCACCAAATTTTGGCAATAAAGATGGATGGATATTAATAATTCTGCTTTTATAAGCCGCAAGTGTTTTTGGCCCTATTTTTTTCATAAACCCAGCGAGTAAAACATAATCAACGTCACAACCTGTCAAAAGTTCTGTCATTGCTACATCCAGTTGGTCAGGGTCAGGATGTGTACAAGAGCTAAGGTGTTCGACATAAATATTTTTCTCTTTAGCGAGTGTTAAAGCTACAGAATCACCATTATTACTGATGACTACTTCGACTGAAGCTGACAAGCTGCCCTGCTCGCATGCATCGATTATGGCAAGCATATTACTACCACGCCCAGAAACCAAGATGCCAAGTTTTTTCATATACCCATGATACCTGCAAATGCAGAATTTAGAGTGCGTTTGTTCTTATTCAGAGCGAGGCGCAACGACGCAGATGGCTGCCCCCTGTAAGGAGGAGCAACGCTGCTCTGGATGAAAACAGATGTGCTATAAAACTGCATTTCCAGATATCATGGGTATACAGTTATAACCTTGAAACCAAGCTGCTGTAATTGCTGTATTACTTGATGACTCATCGTATTTGTTTGAACAATTTTGTTTTTAAATTCTCGTCTTATTGGATAATTCTTTCTCAAATCATCAAAATAGATCGCACGTTTATCATCTTCTATATTAGCCAGATTCGCTAACGCAATGGCATCACTTCTGACATCATAACTCTGTAATACGGGAAGTTGAATGGCATCCTCATCAATAGTAATCATACTCTGCTTTGAACATAATAAATCAGGCTTATTTAAACCTGTCTCTAAATAATCATTAAGCGCAGCAAACAACATCTCTGTCGCCTTAAGTTTTCCATCATAACTATAGCCTGCAATATGTGGTGTCGCGATAAATGTATTCTGTAACAAATTAATATCTATTTTCGGCTCATTACACCAAACATCCAGAATTAATGTGGCTGAGGAATTTATTCGTTTGAATTCTAATAACGCTGCTTCATCAATGACTTCTCCTCGAGAAGAATTAAGCAGTATCACATCTGACTTTAATTGATCTAGAAAAGCTTTATTAACTAGTTTATGTGTAGGAAATTCACAATCTATTGTTAAAGGTACGTGCAAGCTTATGATGTCAGCTTTTTGAACATTTTCTAACTCAACATATTTATTATCTGAACTTTGTTTAGCGAGAAGAGGATCGTTCAAGATACACTTAACACCAAGCGCATCCATAAAACGCTTTACTCTGGAGCCCACTTGGCCACAACCAATAATGCCCACGGTTTTATCTGCAAGCTCAAAACCCTGTTGTTCTGCCGTAACTAATAAACTACTTAATATATATTCAGCAACAGATCGGGCATTACTACCAAGAGCATGAGAGAAAGATATGTTACATTTTTTCAGAAAATCAGTATCGATATGATCAATACCGCTGGTAGCAGAACCAACGAATTTAATTTTTGAGTCTTTTAATAAGGATTCATTAACTTTTGTCACCGACCGGACTAAAAGAACGTCTGCACCTTGAAGTGTTTGATGATCGATTGAACGACCATCAACCAATTGAACATCTCCAACATTTGAGAAGGCTTCCTTAGCAAAAAGGATTTGCTGATCTGCAACTATTGATAATGAAGACACTATCCAAGTGCAGCATCAAAACATGCCTTAGGGCATGTTATCGAATTCTGCGCCTTCTTTTTGAACCGGCATTAAATCTTCTTTAGTAATGCCCAATGCAATGGTTACCGGACTTGCAACAAATAGTGAAGAATAAGTACCGATCAAAACACCAATGATTAATGCGGTTGCAAAACTATGGATAATTTCACCGCCAAAGACAAACAACGCTATCAACACAAATAAGGTTGTTAACGATGTCATAATTGTTCTGCTTAAGGTTTGATTAAGGGATACATTAAATACTTCAACCGGTGTTAAATCACGAAATTTACGAAAATTTTCTCGTACGCGGTCAAAGACAACAATCGTATCGTTTAATGAGTAACCAATAACAGCCAATAATGCAGCCAAAACTGTTAAATCAAATTCAAAACGGGTTACAGAAAAAATACCTAAGGTAATCAATACATCATGTACCAGTGCCGCAATAGCACCAACTGAAAAGCGCATTTGAAAACGCATAGCAACATAAATCAGAATACCCATTAATGCGTAGATCATGGCTAAACCACCATCATTTTTTAATTCTTCACCAACCTGCGGACCTACAAATTCGACACGACGCATCTCTATATTCTGACCTGTACCTGATAGCACACTTAAGATATTGCTACTAATATCTGCATTATCTAAACCTTCACTTGGCGGGATACGAATTAAGACATCATTTGCTGAACCAAAGTATTGAACAATTGCATTTTTAAATTCTGAGTTAATTAACGCATCGCGAACTTGAGGAAGGTCGACATCTTCTGAGTAACCAACTTCAACTAATGTACCACCAGTAAAATCAATGCCTAATTTCAAACCCTGAATTGCTAATGAAGCAATGGCAGCAACAAGAAGGATGCCAGAGAAAATTGCAGCAAGCTTCCGCTTTCCCATAATATCAAAATTAAATCGTGTCTCTTGTATTTCCATAATCGTAATCTCTTTATAAATCTTACTGACTTTTGTTATATTTTTAGTTCTAGATTTTTAACTTATCTATGCGGCGACCGCCATAAATCAGGTTAACTAATCCTCGTGTCACCATAATGGCAGTAAACATCGAAGAAATAATACCGAGTGACAATGTTACAGCGAAGCCCTTAATCGGACCGGTACCAAAACTGAATAATACTAATGCGGCGATCAGCGTAGTAATATTTGCATCAGCAATTGTTGAAAACGCCTTTTCATATCCAGCATGAATACTGGCTTGAGGAGAATTACCGTTACGTAATTCTTCTCTTATACGTTCAAAAATCAACACATTCGCATCAACCGCCATACCGATTGTTAAAACGATACCGGCGATACCAGGTAAAGTCAGCGTGGCTTGTAATAGAGAAAGCATAGCGACAACCAGAACCAAGTTCAGCGCCAAAGCAACATTCGCAACCAAACCAAATACTTTGTAATAAATAGCCATGAATAGAAGCACAAGGACGAAACCAATTTTAACCGAATCAAAACCTTTCTTAATATTGTCCTGTCCTAAGCTTGGACCAACGGTACGTTCTTCAATAATATAAATCGGAGCAGCCAAAGCGCCAGCACGAAGTAACAAGGCTAAGTTACGAGATTCTTTGGTTGAATCAAGTCCGGTAATCTGAAAACGTTTACCTAATTGTTCTTGTATCACTGCAGAGTTAATTACTTCTTCTACAATTATTTTTTCCTGGACTAACTCGCCACCTTTCTCTACGGTTTCGATTTTATTTTCAATAAAAACAACTGCGAGTCGTTTGCCCACATTATCACGCGTCGCGTGACTCATTCTTTTTGCGCCACGCCCATCTAATGTAATTGAGACATTAGGCCCACCATTTAGGCCATCTATACCTGAAGCAGCATTAATAATAGATTCACCCGTTAGCATCACTTGCTTCTCTAGCAAGATAGGAAAACCACTTCGCTCTCTATAAAGCTTAGAGCCGGCTGGCACACGACCATCAACTGCATCTTGAGGATCATGATCTTCATCAACTAATCTGAATTCAAGTGTCGCTGTTGCGCCCAAAATATTTTTAGCTTTCGCTGTATCCTGAACACCCGGTAATTGAACAACAACTCGATCCAAACCTTGTTGTTGTATCACAGGCTCAGCTACACCTAATTCGTTAACACGTTTTCTCAGTGTCGTAATGTTTTGTTGAAGAGCCAACTTTTGCGTATCAAGTACCACTTGTTCTTTCATGACAGCAACTAACTGAGCTTCATCAGTATTAGATTCAGGAACAGACACATCAAGATCAGGAAAGTTTTTGCTAATTAATTCATCGCCACTATCGCGTTCGTTTTCATCTTTAAAACGAATCAAAATGCCAGAACCAGATTTATTTTTGGTGATTGTCTTGTAACGTATTTTATTTTCACGCATCTGGCTTCGCATATCAGACATATAAGCTTCATCAGCCTTAGCGATCGCTGCTTCCATATCGACTTCCATCAGGAAGTGAACACCACCACGAAGATCAAGACCAAGAAACATGGGTTCAGCACCAAACTTAGCTAACCAATCAGGTGTTGCCGGCGCCAGATTTATTGCAACAACATAATTATTACCCAATGATTCTGTTACAACAGATTGTGCTTTGAGTTGTGTTTCTTCATCGTTAAAGCGGATAACGAGAGTTTCAAGTCCAAGATCCATTGATTTAAATGCGATACCCGCTTCTTCAAGTGCATTACTTACCTGAAACTCGGTAAGCTCACTAACCTCAGCTGAACGCGAAGGAGAAACTTGTAATGCGGGATCTTTGCCATAGATATTTGGCAGTGCAAACAAAGCACCCATACCTATCAGAAATAGAATTAATATGTATTTCCAGAGGGAATAACGATTCATGACCTTAGCCTACTTATTTATGATTTATTATATGTAATTAGAGTGTTTTCAATGTGCCTTTTGGCAAAACTGCAGAAACAGCATTTTTTTGAATTCTAACTTCAGTGTCTTTGGTTATTTCAACAAGGAGGAAATTATCACCTACTTCTTTTATTTTTCCGAGTAAACCGCCTGAAGTTACAATTTCATCACCCTTGCTCAATTCACCCATTAACTTCTTATGCTGCTTCGCCTGCTTTAACTGAGGACGTATCAACAAGAAGTAAAAAACGGCAAATAATACAATTAATGGTAAAAAACTGGCCAAGCCAGGTTCCTGCGCCGCCGGCGCCGCCCAAGCATTACTAATGAAAAAATCTAACATTTATAAGCACTCTGATTTTGAAAACGCGGCATTATGCCATAAATCTGGCCTAATTCAGTAAATACCACATTAATTTGTTATTGGGGTGATTTATGGGGACTTCAAGGGGCTGTCAAAGACTAGGAGAGTTCTAACATTTCGTTTTCTAGTAATTGCTGAAATGTCGCTTTTATGCTCTGTAGCATTTCATCCTGAGCACCGATTTGTTTAAGCTGCTCTAATATATAGTCAACGCTGACCGTACCATTTACATGTTGAAATAATGAGGCAAAGCCCTCACTAAGTTCGGCTGTTTTTTGATCAATCGTCGGTTCACATTGCGACATACGGCTGACATGAGCGCGAGCAACGAACAATCGCGGTTCGTCTTTTTCTAATATTTTCTTTCGTCTTGATGCGGCAAACGGCTTTTTGTTTAGGCTGCGCCATAGATCACATTCTGCATCAGGACAAAATGATTGTTTTAATTTTTCATAGGATTCAGGAATCATTGCCGCACAGACATAGGGGGCCAGTTTGATGTTCTTACTAGACCAGCTTTGATCGAGTTGTGTTGATTTATTATGCAGTTGGCCATTATCCAATACTTCACGTTTTAAGGTCGCACTGGTCCAGGCCATACCGAGTTCCGCTTCCAATAAGGCAGAGACTTTTGTTTGCTCATCCGCAGAACTAAATGAAAGTGTATTTAAACTCTCGCCGATGCGTCGACCAAATAATGTCGCGCGTTCTATGGTCGCTGTTCGCATCGTTAGTACATCAACCAAACTCTTTAATACATCGAGTCCACCATCAACTGAGGAGAGGATACTAAAGCTAACGGGAAAGGAACGACAAAAATGTGACAACAAGAGATCAGCTCGAATTTTTGCATCCAGTTCCAATGCATCTGGTCGAATGGTATTGAAGTCATTTCGTTCATCTTCATTTAATTCATATTGATGAAGAGCAGTTGTAGCATCTTTACAAAAATTATCGCGTACACTGCTATCAAACAACAAATCGAATAAAGCGCGTTCCTGTTCCTGAAAACTCATGCCAGAAAGCTCATACCAGGATACTCATATATCACCATCCAAAGTCGCGACTAGCGCTTCACAATTACTTTTTTCTCGGACAACTTTTCGTATTCTTTTTAATGTAGCAAGCACGCTACTCTCGTTTACCCCTTCACATTCATAACAAACAGCTTTGACATTCGGCAACCTTGGTAACATGTCTTCAAACATCTGCCATGTTTGCTCAACAATGTCACACTCATGTGCATCAACATAAATCGGCCCTGTATCGCCTTCTTTCAAACGACCGCCAGCAATATGAACTTCAATAACACGCTCGACCGGCAGTTCATCTATCGCCTCTAAAACACTATGGCCACTAGCCATTTCGTAAGAAACTAAATGCCCCATATCAAGTAAGATGGCACAGTCGGTTTGATTTGAAAGACAACCAAAGAATGAGAACAACGGCATTGAACCGATAATGAATGCCACGGGTGGTGGTTCAATAGCAACTGGCACGGCAACCTTGGCTTGTACTTCTTTAACGCGTTCAACCGCAAGTTCGAGAGAACGTTGATTAAAGATAAGTGGAATGAAATAACCAAGTTGAGTCGAATAGCCTGGGCCTTCTTCCCAAAAACAATAGGCTACATCTTGTGCGAACCATGATGAACCAACTGACTTAATATGCTTGGAGGTTGCTGCTAACCATGCATTAGAGTTTGGATAAGAACCACAAAAATTAATATAGGACGGATGGAATAATACGGACGCACCCGCGGCACGAATCTTTTCTACTTCATCAATCACTTCATCAACATCGACTAAACCCGAATATTCAACAAAGCTTGGGCCGCCTTTGGCGTGAACTAAGGACACCGGATCAGGCTGAGAAGATAAACTCAGGCTGGCACCGACACCTAATGTGGGAAGTTCTTCGAAATGATTACTCATGAATGTATTGTTCTATGCCAAAGAAAAAGCATCAAGACATAATTTAAAAATTTACTTTCGAACCACGCTTGTCATAAAAATGAGCCCTAAAATCAGTTAATTGATTTTCTGCGATGGCGTCACGCAATCCTTTCATCAAGTATTGGTAGTAATAAAGATTATGAATAGTATTTAATCGAGAACCCAAAATCTCATTAGTTTTATCAAGATGGTGTAAGTAAGCACGAGAATAATTCTGACAGGTATAACACGCACAGTTTTCATCGACAGGAGACTGATCATGTCGATGAGTTGCATTACGAATTCGAATATCACCAACTTCGGT
>JAJFKK010000040.1 GCA_021773245.1 Gammaproteobacteria bacterium
ATTAAATATAAATTCTAATTATTTTTTTAAGCAGTAACTAACCATAAAGCATGAATTACCGCAGGCAAGTAAAACAAAAAGCATAAAACGATATTGATTATTAAATCTTTACCGGCACCTTTTTTCAAGAAGACAGCAAGTGGAGCAAGGATAATCGACACAATGATAAGTACTATTTTGTTATTCATTTATATTCCCCTCTTGGTTATGTAACGTTATTAGATACTTTTTTTAATTTATTAAACTACAGCTTTATTATCGATAAGACTATGTGTAAGAGGCGTTTGGAGCTCTATCTTATGTTCTTCGGCAACTTCATATGCAATTCGTTTTATCAAACACTCGACTTCTAACATTTGGAAAAGATTTTTTAATTTATATCCAAGACGCCAATTCACTGCATGGTCACCTGTTTCAACAATGCTTATTTCTGGCTCACGTTCTGAATTTAGAGCATTTGATTCAACGCAAGCTTTCTCCCAGATCGTTTTTAACAGCAAATCAATTTTTGCTGCGGATATACCATAAGAGATATTAAAATGAACAAACTGTATCAAACCACTTGCTGGTCCCTTACTCAATATTTCAATTTTACTATTTCTAATAACCGTATTCGGTAATACGATTAAGTGACGTGTTTTAAGATCACGAAATGTAGTACGTGTTAACGTTGTTTGAACAGCAATTGCCAACAATTTTTGTTCATCGATTTTAACCAAAGCACCTGGTTCGATATCGCTATTATATAATATTATCAAACCACTAATATTATCGGGAATCCAGACATCTTTAGTAGAAAAGATAAGAATTGCTAAGATGCCTAAAACACTAGTTGCCTTGAGCCAATCATTCATGCCCCAAATATTAATAACGATGACGATTGATGCAATAACCGCAATTAATGTAATTAATAATGAGAATATTTCAGACTGGTAAGTTTCATTATGATAATTAACACCATCAATTTCTTTTTCACGCCCAAACTTCTTCAGTATAAAAATATGTAATAAGTGACTGAAAACAAATGCCACTAAGAAAGTTAGTCCTGTTAATGATATTTGCTTACTCCATCCAGGTATAAATAAGGCTTCGATATATAATAAAAATAATATAACGTTAATAGCACGGAGGGCATAAAGTTTCGAACTGATAGACTTCTTATCGTTTCGTTTGAAACCTTGAACGATGGGTTTAGAAAAAAGAAACAACAATAGATTGATCGACAATACCGTATAGTCAAAAGTGCTAAAATCATCGAGTCCTATGATTGTTATCGGCATATTTAAATAATCAATGTGTACATAAATTGCTGGAAGCCAAATATAATTGGCCCAATTAGTTTAAATAATATTCCACTTGCAAGCAGTATAACAAGAATAATTAAACCGTAAGGTTCTAACTTCGCATATCGATAGGCAAGCTGAGTAGGCAACAATGAAAATACAACACGACTTCCATCTAGCGGCGGTAATGGAAAGAGATTCAATATCATCAATAAACTATTAATTACTATTCCAGCCCAGGCCATTAGTGTTAATAAATTTGCACCAAAGTCACCTTGTTCTGCTGATGCGATAAATATTTTTGCCATTATTAACCAGAAAAAAATCATTAATAGATTTGCTGCGGGACCAGCTAAGGCAACTAATGCTATATCGCGTTTCGTATTTCTAAGTTGGTTCCAATTTACTGGAACAGGTTTAGCCCAACCAAAAACAAAACCACTTAGAAAAAAAGTAAGTAATGGAATAGCAATAGTACCTATTGGGTCAATATGTTTTAAAGGATTAAGCGAAAGACGCCCCATGTCCTTAGCCGTACTATCACCTAATTTATTAGCAGCCCAGCCATGTCCAACTTCATGCAATGTCACAGCAAAAAGAACGGGTATGGCCCATATAAAAATTTGATACGTAATAGGTAAATCAGACATGCAGTCAAAAAGTAATTAGTAAATTAAAAAAAATGAATTTATTCTTGAGCAGCAACTAACCAATCTTTACTACTTAAAGATTGCTCGCCTTCTTTTTTTCCAAAATTAGTAAAATCGAAAGCATCTGTATCTAATAAATGTGACGGAACGATGTTTTGTATACTGCTAAAAATACTTTCCGTACGCCCGGGGTTTTGTTTATTCCACTCCGTTAACATCTGCTTTATTTTCTGACGTTGCATATTGTCTTGTGAACCACATAATGTACACGGGATAATAGGAAATACTTTTTCTTCAGCATATGCTTTGATATCTGTCTCAGCACAATAGGCTAATGGCCTAATAACAACATTATCCCCATCATCACTTAATAACTTTGCTGGCATCGATTTTAACTTGCCACCAAAAAACATATTCAAAAATAAGGTTTCAATAATATCATCACGATGATGACCCAATGCTACTTTGGTATAACCTTGTTCTTTAGCGAAACGATAAATAATGCCACGTCTTAACCGAGAGCATAAACCGCAATACGTTTTATTTTCAGGAATGACTCTCTTAACGACACTATAGGTATCTTCTTCAAGGATATGATATTCAATACCAAGTTCATCAAGATAATTTGGTAGTACATGCTCAGGAAAACCAGGTTGCTTTTGATCCAGATTGACTGCAATTAATTCAAACTCAACTGGAGCGCTACGTTGAAGGCTTTGTAGTATATCCAACATTGTGTAGGAATCGGCACCACCAGAAAGACAAACCATCACACGGTCACCTTCATCAATCATATTGAAGTCAGCAATCGCTTTACCTACATTTCGCCGCAATCTTTTTTGCAGCTTGTCGTAGTTATACTTCTCCTTTCGTTGCGCTAAAGCCATTACTTATATCTGACTACCTGAACCGGTACACGGGTAACTTTTTGTCAATGCCTCTAAAGCTAATGTTTGCGCATCTTCATTAGAACGTGAAGATTGTTTTCGCAAATACGCAATTACATTATCAGTCACTTCTTCCTTAGGATTTGCTTGTGGGTCAATACAAAAAAATGGCGGGCTTTGTTCAGCTTGGTGGAACTGCATCACGGTTAAGACTAAACCAACAACATATTTCATACAGTCCATATTTGGAGCGCCAGGCGCTGAACCTTCCTCACAATTTTCAAGAAGTTCACCGGCGCTTAATAATTCAGGGTCTACTTCGTCTTCTGCCAAAACAATATTTGTGTTCAATAACCCTGTACATAACAGGACTAACATTAATTTCTTTAATAAATTCATTTTTCTTCCTCATAAAACCATGGCATGGCGGGTAATAGTTTATCATTAATTCGCATCTAATTATTGTCATCACAATGAAGACTGGCTATTGAATATCAACACTGCAGTTTTTGACTATTATAAACGACCTTAATATCTGAATTAGAGACAATAAACCATAGAAACGTTCATAATTTTCAGGAAAATATTATTTTTTAGAGATTCATCCTTGAACCATAGAAATCAAAAGAATAACAAACAAAACCACCATTGCTAACGGAATTAAAGCGCCTTTCCAATCTGGGTTCTCTGCTTTCTGAGATTCCTCCAATGATTTCTTTGCTCCAGGCCCCAAGAATAATATAACGGCAAATAATAAAACCGCAATTAGAGCTTGTTCCCACATTGACATAGACCTTTATACTCCATTAGATATTTACTTGAGTATAACTTTGATTCTTAATATTCATCAATTAGACTTAACAATAACACACAATTAAACTGTCTTATTATGAATCACAGCTCACTCAATGATGCCCTTACATTATTAGCATTATCTGTTCTCGTAGTCTGGATTCTAAAACGAATTAAGCTTCCAGCAATTCTGGGATACTTACTTGTTGGTATTTTAGTCGGCACACATGCACTTGACTGGCTACCTCAAGATGAAATTATTCAGATACTCGCTGAAATTGGCGTGGTATTTTTATTGTTTATGATAGGTCTTGAGTTTTCATTGTCCCGTTTAGTCGCAATGAGATCGACAGTCTTTGGTCTTGGTAGTATACAAGTCATTATCTCGACCTTATCCGGAGGAGCTATAGCCTGGTTAACAGGCATCGCCTGGCAAGGCGCTTTAGTAGTTGGTGGTGCTTTAGCACTATCTTCGACTGCAATCGTAGCCAAACAACTTTCTGATCAATTAGAAATGCAAGCGCGTCATGGCCAACTCGCTATCTCTATTTTACTTTTTCAGGATTTGGCAGTCGTTCCATTACTCGTCATTATTCCAATACTCAGTATGGGTAATGAACAATCATTAACTATACCTATCCTTATCGCCTTAACTAAAGGATTAGCCGCATTTTTTATTATGTTCCAGATTGGTAGACGGCTATTAAGACCATTTTATCATTTGGTTGCGGCAACACGTTCGGCTGAAATTTTCACACTTGCAACTTTATTTGTTTCTTTAGCTGCAGCCTGGTTAACAAACCAGTTTGGATTATCACTTGCCTTGGGCGCATTTCTGGCCGGTCTAATGTTGAGTGAAACTGAATACAAACATCAGGTTGAAACCGATATAAGACCTTTTCGAGATGTGTTAATGGGTTTGTTCTTTATCAGTGTGGGTGCGAGTCTAGATGTTTCAATTGTTTTAAAAGAAGGCTTTTGGATTGGTCTTTTAACAGTAGGATTAATCATAGGTAAAGGCGCTGTAATAGCAATATTAACTCGGTTTGCTGGCTACGAATTTCCGGTCGCATTTAGAACGGGATTAATTTTAGGACAGGCTGGTGAGTTTAGTTTTGCTGTACTTGTCGTTGCAATAAGTAATGGCTTGTTAACACTGGAGGAAACTCAACCTATCATTGCTGCCACTTTACTGAGTATGTTAATCACCCCTATTTTAATCCGTTATAACCGTCGTATAACTGAACGTTTATTTCGTGGCACTTACATGAGCGGCATGAATGCACCACCTAAAGAACTTGTTATTGCCTGTGAAACGTTATCCAAACATGTGATCATTTGCGGTTTTGGACGTATTGGCCAAAATCTCGCCAATATTCTTCGCGAGATGAAAGTTTCCTATGTTGCCCTAGACATCGATCACAGCTTAATTAGAGAAGCCTGGGAAGCAGGTGAAAGTGTATTTTATGGTGATAGTACTCATACTGGAATTTTAAAAAAAGCGGAACTTGAACGTGCCAGCGCATTAATTATCACCATTGATGATGCACATGTTGCTGAACATATTATTCATAGCGCACGTTCTTTAAACAAAGACATACCCATAATTGTACGCAGTAAAGATGAACAGTATATGGATAGACTACATGATGTCGGCGCCAGTAATGTCGTACCTGAAAGTTTTGAAGCAAGCATGATGCTTGCTATTCATGTGCTACAACATTTAGGCATACCTACAAACAAGTCTATGGCATTTGTAGAACAAGCAAGAAAGGATGAATACCGTCGTCTACGCGGGTATTTTCGTGGTGAAGAATCATTGGGCATCAATAAGGTTGATGCATTACGTTTACACACAGTAATACTACTACCAGACAGTTATGCTGCAGGAAAATCGATAACTAATATTAATTTTGATGACAACAACGCATCATTGATAGCAGTAAGGCGTGGTCGAGATAGAATCGAAATATTCGATGAATCATTTCTATTTAATAGTGGCGATGCTGTTGTCATTGAAGGTGTACAAAGCGCCATACTAAATACAGAGAAACGATTATTGGCAGGATAATAACCAATAAACACTATCAATTTATATTATTGATAGCATCGCCATTTTCATTCTGACTCACTGCTTCATCAAATTTATTCACAACACGCACGACTATAATCGAATCCCTATAAAATGCTGAATGTAACGGCACTCGTACTTTAATAGCCGCCTTTTCACCACCGCGTCCGTCAGGATAGATAACAACATCTTTATGATCGACAAATTTCGAGTTTAATGACATTCGCCCATCTTCGTAAACATATAACGTCTCACCAGATTTGGTTGACTCAGTAACGTTATTAGTCATAGGCGTTGTTGTGCAGGCCGAAATAACACTAAAAACTATGAATAAAAAAGGAATAATTATTTTATAATTTTTCATATTAATAACATATAGTTATGGAACATGTTTAAACTATATACTTATATAATATAATTTACTGTGATCAGTCTCGCAAAATTCATACAACAGATGAGAACTCTGTCTCGTTTTAAGAAAAAAGAATTTAAAAACCAGATTCCCTGATAAGAACTGAGGCAACCGTTTTATATATTCTTATAATAAAACTTTCAGTCTCTCCTTCTATATGTACAACACCTCGTATGATACTTTCAGCCCTAATATCTTCAACCGGACTGACAGTAAGTCGTACTCTATACACTGATTTATCAGGTACTAATTGTTGAGAATCATTAAACTGAACAGGAACCGCTCCACCATAAATTGAAGCTAATACAGGTGCATCAATTACTTTAAGATTTGACTGCTCAATATCTTGAACATAAGCCCAAACTGATTTAAGTTGAGCGTTATCTGGAATAAATTTCGCGCTAGCTTGGCGCTTGATTCTCGGTAAGTCTGATTCAGTAACAATGCCTTCAATCACAGCTTCGTCAGGCTGTACGATTGTCGCAATTGCCAGTGTTGGATTAATCCAGCGTCCTTTATGTAGAGATTCTTCCATATCATAAATAACACCATCTATAGGTGATCGAATGATAAATTGATTTTTCTTATCATAAAGACCATCTAACTTTGAACGACTCTCTTGTAACTGTTGAACAATCACCTGAATATTCGATAATTCTTCAGCACTTGCAGCAATTCGTTTTGCTTGGTGTTGTAAAATTTCAATTTCTTTTAACGTGTTTTCTACTTCAAACTCAAGTTGGGGAGACTTCAAACTCATTAATACTTCATTCTTTTTTACAGCTTTACCTTTTATTAAAAGGTTATTTTCGATATAGCCAGGGGCAACACTATAAAGAGTTGATTCGCTCTGACTCTCAAAAACAGCGGGAATAACGATTGAAGTATTCCATGGATAGATAAAAAAAACAGTGACTATTAAAAAAAGTGTCGCTGTAATGTAAGAACGTGGACTTCTTATTATTTTGCTTCTCAACTCCCACCAACCTTGTATTATTTTAAATACCGGTATAACGATAAACCAAAGAATTTCAATTAGGAATAAGATTATGCCTAATACCTTAAAGAACATGTAGTAAACCAATACGGCGATACCAATGAATAAGAATAAACGGTAAACAGCGACTGACCATGCGTAGATAGTTAACTTCTTAATCATTGAAGAAGGTAAAGCTTCGGGTGGTCTTAATTTTAAACCGAAAAACAATTCCGTTAATCGCCATTTCCCTATATCAAATGCGCGTTTTTGTAGATTTTGAATACCAAGTAAATCGGACAAAATATAATAGCCATCAAATCGCATCAAACAATTTAAATTAATTGCTAATGACATTAACCAACTCGTTGTGGCTAAAATAAATGCAGCACTTTTTAATATACCATCAGGTAAAAACCCCCAAAAGAATGTTGCTATACAGGCAATATAAAGCTCCATCATCATGCCTGCTGCGCCTACATGTACCCTCTGTGCAGCAGACTTAACTCGCCATGTATCAGAAGTATCCGTATATAAGATCGGAAACATAACCAGTAAAGCAACACCCATAGTGGGCACCTGGCAACCATAGCGAATTGCTGTGTAAGCATGCGCCAATTCATGTAAGGTTTTAATGAAAATTAAAGATAAAAAATAAAAAATTAAACCTTGTAAATTAAAAAAGTATAAGAATGTGGATGTAAATGTTTCCCACTGTCTTCCAACAAGGTATATACCTATTAAACCAATCAAGCCAATCAGACAAATCGTTGTCGTTGAAAATAACGGCTCAACATAAACCAGAGTTCTTCTTAAGAATTTTGTTGGTTTAACTAAAGGTATTTTGACAAATAAATAATTATGAATTAACCAAGCTAAAAAATTGGGTTTACTGGCAAGGTATTGTTCATAATAGTCATTACTAGAACCACTTGCAGGATCGAGTGTTAAGCTGTTTGCATGCAGAAATGATAATAAACTTTCAACATCTGATTTTTGAACATCCAGTATGGATTCTTTTTTTATTTGCTCAATTAACAAACTAGCTTTACCTAAAGACCATCTAGATAATAATTGAAATGCTGTCCAGCCAATTGAGAAATATTTATTTCTTAATGGATCGACAATAATCCAACTTGGCGAACCATCAAGTGCAACAGGTCCCTCTGTTAAATGTAGATCATTACGTAATACGGGTAACGCAAAATCATCTGCTGCAACGTCGTTCATACACCAAGTAATTGACGCACATAAGAAATGGGACGTCTAAATAAATAGAAAAAAACCGAAACACGTTCACCATACATTTTTGCTGTACCTTGCAAACCTATTCTTAAATTATCTTGCTCTATATTCTCAAATTGAGCATAGACTCGATATGAAAGTGTGTCTTGATTATATTTTTCTGCCAGATAACTAGTGCTACTTACCGTACCTTCAATGGGATTAAGAGGGTCAGCATCAAGAAACACATCAACTTTTGCACCTTCTTTTAAAACTATGGCATCATCAATTGATAAATTAATTTTTAATTGTATTTTTTTTGTATCGGCGATCTCCATTACCCGCTCACCGACTTGAACAGGCTTTCCAATCCAATCAGACTTATCAGAATAAATTAATAAACCGGCTTTCATGGCCTTAACAGTGATTTGACCTAAACGTTCACGTGCAAACTCAAGTTTACTTCTATTTAATTCCGTGTGAGCTTTTAGTAAAGAAACCTGTGCTTTACTTTTTGCATCCCTAAATGAACCCTGTGACGCCTTTCTATATTCAGCTTCAGCTACAGCCAATGTTTTTTCCGTGACATTATATTCATTACGCAAATTTGTGTCTTCTAATAAAAATAATGTTTCTCCTGCTGCTACATGTGAATTTGGAGAAAATAGAATTTCAGAGATAACACCATCCATTGGCGAACTAACAATCACAGGTTCTTTTGCTGTTATTTCTACAGGTGCTAAAGCGGATAGTTTAATTGGTTTTACAAAAACTAATAATAAGAAAACTATAATAATCCATACAGCGAAGGTAACTGTTTTCGGTCTTTTGTATAGTGTTTTTCTACTCGTTACTGCAACATAAGCATGTCCATACGTTTCGCCAAGGCGTTTCATTAGAGGTAATTCATTTTCCTGCCAGGGCGTTTCCCTAGACATCCAAAGTCCACCAATAAAAGTACCATCAGGCAACTTCAATGGCGTCCAGAGAACAAACGGTAGGGAAAACTCATTCCATCCTTCTTTTAACTTTTCTGGACAACTCGCGATATCTATAAGTCTTTGAGTAGAAATAGTTTCGCTTTCAAAAATATTACCAACAACTTTCTCTAACCATGTAGCAAATGGTGCATTTCTTTCGATGATGGCAACACTGGAAGCAGCAACCAATTTACAATTACGTTTTATAGGATTAGCAGATAAAAACATATAAGCCAGTCTATAAGGAATTAAGCGTCGCGTTTCATTAACGATCATAAATTGAAGCGCTTCTGCAGAACAGGCTGCACGAGCCATCGATTCAAGCTGCAACAATTTGGATACCGCTGTAACATCAGGCGTATGTTTATCTGCTACAGCAACTTTTTCTGTTTGATTATTATCAGACATAACTAGTTTTCTATTTCCTTAAATTGAGCTGTGCCACTCATGCCAGATAAAACACTATCAAGTTCACCTTCAAACTTTCCAATTAGCTTAATAGTTTGACTGACAGGATCGACAACTGCTCCGATTTTAGAGATTTTGGCTTCAAGCATTTTACCTGTCTCATCAATCTGAAAAGAAAATGACTCGTTTTCTGATAACCAGTTTAACCAATTGGAAGGTACGATTAACTCAATTTCCAAATCACTATCGTTAAGTATAGATAAAATTTCTTTATCTGCGGGAACATTTTCGTGTTCATTCACTGCAACTTCAATCACTCGACCACTATAAGGCGCTTTAATTTTACATTGGTTTACACGTATCGCTTTCATTGTTCGTGCAGCTCTGGCAACTTGCATTTCAGATTCAGAAATTGACACATCAATATCACTAATAGCATTTAATGCGAGCAGCTCTTTATTGTTTTCATACACATGTTGCCTTGATTTGTATGATGCTTCCGCTGAAGCTAAATCCGCACGATAAAATGAACAGTCAAAACCAACTAATAAATCACCTTTTTTGAATCTATCACCGGATTTAAAAGGAATATTGTTTATTCTTCCTGTAATCTCACTTGAAATAACCGCCTTTTCTACTGGTTTTATAAGTCCTCTTACATTATCAGAAACAATACCTGTTGAGAAAAAATCGTCATCAGCAGCATTAATATTTTCAATATTACAAAACAATAAAAGCAAAGTGATGGTTCGAACATTTAAGATTTTTATTTTTATTTTCATTTCATCACTCTCCCAAACTATTCAACTTTCATTGAAAATATTTGTTCATGTAAAGACAAGCCTTTAAAATGTTTCATTATAGAATCGGCTAATGATCCAACACTGTCAGTATCCACATCAATTGGATATGGATCGGTTCCCAATGCTGCAAATATACTAGCGTACGCATTTTCAACATCTGAAAAAGAAATATCATATTTTACTTCAGCAACCATCATATTCATTTCTTCTCTTATTAATGACTGTTCAGTAACTGTATTTGCAGCAACACCAGATCGTAATTGATCAAGAATCTTTTGTTGCGTTAAATAATAGTCCGCAGCAGTTTTATATTCTCTTTGCGAATACTGGTATTGTGCCAAACTCACATGCACTTGAGTCATAATTGCCATCGTTAAGGCTAAGCGTCTTGCTTCTAGAACTTTTCCTCGCGCTTTTAACTCTCTCTTTGTAGAAGGTAATTTAAATACATTTAATAAATTCCAGCTTACCTGAGCACCATAGCTCAACCAATTAGTATTAAATACAAAGGAATTACTGGTGTGATTTTTACCAAAATTTATATCTAACCCTGGTAACAATCTTAATATTGCCGCTTTTGCCTCTTTTTTATTTATCCGTTCCTCATAAGAAATCGTTCTTATCTCAGGTCTGTTTTCAAGAGCAAGTAGTTCCATCGTCTCAGGTGAAATATCTACTTTATCAACAGCTTCAGTTCTATCGGGTATGACTAACTGAAAATCTTCACCTGGTCGTAAATTCATTAATGCTGCAAGTTGAATCTTTGCTAATGATAAATCACGCTGCAACTCTTCAAGCTCACGTTTAATACCGATTAATTCACGCTGATAAGTTAACGCTGTTAACGGTCGATCAAGTCGCTTTATCTCTATTTGTTTTGATTCTTCAATTGCTTTAGATACACGTATCAATAATTCTTTTACTCTTGCACTCAATCGATCATTAGTTACCGCACGCCAATAAGCCGATCTAACATCTTGAACGATGCGATTAACTACCTTTCTTTTTTCTTCTGCTGCAATAAGAACTCTATCAGCATTCTGATTTGCTCTTATATAAGATAAACCAAAATCAAGAACACTCCAGGTTAGTTTTAAATCGCTAGTAAAAATATCTCGATTAGAAGAGGTAGAGGTTGATAATGATTGCGCACCAGTAATTAATGATTGACTCGATGAACCACTGAATTTATCGCGGCCATCATAACCAGTCTTAGCTACCAACTGAGGTAACAAATCGTAACGAGATAAGTCTAGTTCAGTTTTAGAAAGAATTTCTTCAGCAAACTCAAGGTGAAAATCTAGGTTATATTTTAATGCTCGTGCAATAGACTCATATAATGAAATAGGTCCATCCACCGAATCCTGATTTTCGGTGACGAGTATATTGTCCTTACTTGCCTGTTCCTTAAGTTCGTCTTGAGTTAATGGAACAGGGATAAAAGAACACCCTGACATAAGAAGGGTGATAAAAATAATTAATAACCGGTAATTCATAACTTAATACTCATTACCTTCTAAATTGATTTTCCATTTTTTAGAAATTTATTCCAGTAATTCTATTTAAATAAGCACGAAAATATTAAAGTGTCCCCCGACACTTTAACTAATTACTTTTGATTATATATCTAACTATTTAATTAATAAATGATTTTTCGATGCTTTTTGAAGCAACTTCAAACTTAATTGCTTCTTCTTCTATTTGATTTTCAAACAAACTAGCCCCCGCCACGAACTCACTACCAATTTGTTCTAATGCAGCAATTTCTCCACTATTTACATTCACATCAATATAACGAACTATCTTAGTATCATCACTCAATGTAACCTCTATGCGTAGTTCAACCGTTTCAGTACCTACAGGTGGTTCACCACTAACCAATCTTCCTTGATCATCAATGCGTAACCAGTCAGGTAATGGACTGCCATTCACTTGAAGAACAGAAATATTCGATGCCGTTAGATTAGGGTCACTACTAATTGAATAATCAACTTCAAGAAATAATGTTCTATCCCTTAATATCGATTTAACAATTAATTGATCCTTGCTTTCAGCCTCAATTGCTCCCTCACGTAGTGGAAATAAACTCAATGCAGTCTCTGAACCATCACC
>JAJFKK010000005.1 GCA_021773245.1 Gammaproteobacteria bacterium
CACGAACTAAGGAGGTATTAGCATATAAAACAATGCTACATTGTGAAAATGACTTGCGGTATCCTATCGCAAATTAACTGTTTGCGAGATAAAACACTTGTCATCTAAATACGATGCCTCTGATATTGAGGTATTAACGGGACTGGATCCGGTTCGAAAACGACCGGGAATGTATACCGATACCACGCGACCAAATCACCTTGTTCAAGAAGTTTTGGATAACAGCGTTGATGAGGCTATATCTGGCTACGCTTCCAAAATTGAAGTAACACTACATAAAGATGCCTCAGTTTCTGTTACCGATGATGGTCGCGGTATGCCTGTCGATAAACATCCGGGTGAAAAAATCCCTGGCGTTGAGGTGATTCTGACCCGGCTACATTCTGGCGGTAAGTTTTCCAACAAAAACTACAAATTTTCCGGTGGCTTACATGGAGTGGGTGTTTCAGTAGTGAATGCCTTATCTAAAACGTTAGAAGTATTAGTACGACGTGACGGCAATGAATACAACATGACCTTTAACGGCGGAGAAAAGAAAACGCCTTTGAAAGTTGTTGGTAGTGTCGGTAAGAAAAATACCGGTACCACAATACGCTTTTTGCCAGATCCAAAGTATTTTGATTCAACAAATTATGCTGTCCCCAAACTAAAGCACCTAATGCGCGCCAAGGCTGTTTTATGTCCTGGCTTAAAAATTACATTTCATGATGAAGCGAAGAAAGATAAAGCAGAGTGGTGTTATGAAGACGGTATTAAAACGTATTTGGCAGAAGAACTTGCCGGTATAGAGCTGCTTCCGCCCGAACCATTCTTAGGTTCAATGCAAGGCGAGCATGAAGGAGTTGATTGGGCGGTACATTGGTTGGCAGAACCGGCAGAAATGGTGACTGAAAGTTATGTCAATCTTGTTCCTACAACCCAGGGAGGAACTCATGTTAATGGGATGCGCCAAGGATTATTGGATGCGATACGTGATTTTTGTGAATCTAGAAGTTTGTTGCCACGAGGTGTTAAATTAACAGCAGATGATGTTTGGGATAGCTGTTGTTATTTATTATCAGTAAAAATGGATGACCCGCAATTTGCCGGGCAAACCAAGGAACGCCTTTCTTCACGTGAATGCGCCACTTTTGTTTCAGGTGTAGTAAAAGATGCATTGAGCCAATGGTTGCATCAGCACGTCGAGATGGGAGAGCGTATCTCTGAATTAGTGATTGCAGCCGCACAAAAGCGACTTAAATCAAATAAAAAAATTGTACGCAAGAAGGTAAGTGGTGGACCTGCATTACCTGGAAAATTAGCGGATTGTTCTATGCAAGACATCAGTGTTTCCGAATTATTTCTGGTGGAAGGTGATTCGGCAGGTGGTTCTGCAAAACAAGCTCGAGATAGAGAGTTCCAAGCAGTCATGCCATTACGCGGAAAGATATTAAATACATGGGAAGTGGATTCTGCCGAAGTGCTGTCTTCTAAAGAAGTACATGATATTGCTGTTGCCGTTGGTGTTGATCCCGGTTCGGATGATTTATCCGGCTTACGTTATGGAAAAATTTGTATTCTTGCTGATGCAGATTCCGATGGTGCTCATATAGCTACTTTAATCTGCGCTTTATTTCTTAAACACTTCAAACCGCTTGTTGAAAATGGTCATATTTATGTTGCTATGCCGCCCTTATATCGAATAGATGTCGCTAAGGACGTCTATTACGCGCTAGATGATGCTGAGAGACAGGGGATTTTGGATAAAATTACGGCAGAAAAGAAGCGTGGCAATGTAAATGTGCAACGTTTTAAAGGTTTGGGAGAAATGAACCCGATTCAATTGCGCGAAACGACGATGGCAACAGCAACGCGAAGATTAGTTCAACTAACACTGCCTGATGAAAAACAGGCTGATAAAATTATGGATATGTTATTGGCTAAGAAACGCGCTGCTGATAGAAAGAAATGGCTAGAATCTAATGGTGATAAAGCGATCGTTGGGTAAAAACGTTATTCACATTGCAGAAGTATTTTCTTTCACTTTACGTTTATTATTTAACGTCAGTTTTTTGATAGTAGTAGTAGAAGTTTTATCTACGTTGAATGATGTTTTTTTTGATTCATTAAGATTGAAATAAAGCTCAGATACTTTCATGAAATTAGATACAGAATTATTAGACATAGTTGATACTCCTTTTTGTGTAACGAGATCATCTATCGTTTATATTAAGTAGAAATGACAATTCGATTATTATTTCATGTCAGCATAAAAAACAAGTAAATAGCTATTAAAAACATATCTTTATATGCCATATATAATGTTAATTCGAGGAAATTTTAATGCCTGATTCGATGAGTTTTAACTTCGAGCAGAACGAACAACAACCGTTGCAGGAATTTACCGAAAAGGCCTACTTGGACTATTCCATGTACGTCATTCTTGATCGTGCTTTGCCGCATATTAGTGATGGATTAAAACCGGTTCAGCGCAGAATTGTTTACGCTATGTCTGAATTGGGTTTAAAGGCGACGGCAAAATATAAGAAATCCGCTCGTACGATTGGTGATGTTTTAGGTAAATTTCATCCTCATGGGGATTCTGCCTGCTACGAAGCGATGGTATTAATGGCGCAGGATTTTTCATATCGATATCCGCTAATTGATGGTCAAGGCAATTGGGGCTCAATTGATGACCCAAAATCTTTTGCTGCAATGCGTTATACGGAATCTAAATTGACGCCTTACGCAGATGTCTTACTCGGCGAGGTTGCTCAAGGAACAGTCGATTGGGTTCCCAACTTTGACGGTACATTGGAAGAGCCAAAAATGTTACCGGCTCGACTACCTAATATTTTGTTAAATGGAACAACAGGAATAGCTGTAGGTATGGCAACTGATATACCTCCTCATAACCTTAAGGAAGTCGCGAGTGCCTGTATTCGTTTATTAGAATCGCCAAAGAGTACCGTAAAAGAACTTTGCAAGCATATTAAAGGACCAGATTACCCAACCAAAGCTGAAATTATTACGCCTAAGTCAGATATAGAGGAAATGTATGAGACGGGTCATGGTTCGATCAAGATGCGAGCAATTTGGGAAAAAGAAGATGGCAATATTGTCATCACAGCACTGCCTCATCAAAGTTCAGGTAGTAAAATTCTTGAACAGATAGCGGCACAAATGCAGGCGAAAAAATTACCAATGCTGGAAGATTTACGTGATGAATCAGATCATGAAAATCCAATCAGATTAATCCTTATTCCGCGTTCAAATCGAATTAACCTTGAAGAATTAATGCTGCATTTATATGCAACAACCGATCTTGAACGCAGTTATCGCGTTAACTTAAATATTATTGGTCTTAATGGACGACCTCAGGTTAAAGACCTGAGAGTTATTTTAAAAGAATGGTTGGAGTATCGAACAGAAACAGTTCGTAGAAGATTACAATTTCGTTTAGATAAAGTACTTGCACAAATTCACGTGCTCGAAGGCTTAATGATTGCTTATCTGAATATAGATGAAGTGATAAAAATCATTCGAGAAGAAGATAAACCAAAAGCAGTATTGATGAAGCGCTTTAAGCTTAGTGATATTCAAGCTGATGCCGTTCTTGATTTAAAGTTACGCAAGTTAGCAAAACTTGAAGAAATAAAAATAAAAGGTGAATTGGATGAGCTGAGCGTCGAACGTAAAGAACTTGATAAGACATTAGGTTCAGCTCAGCGATTAAAAACATTAGTACGTAAAGAAATACAAGCTGATGCTGAAGAGTATGGCGATGATCGCCAATCACCCTTAAAAGAAGGTGAAGAAGCTAAAGCCATTGATGAAACAAGCCTTATTCCAACTGAGCCTGTAACCATAGTACTTTCCGAAAAAGGGTGGGTAAGAGCAGCAAAAGGACATGAAGTTGATCCTGAAACGTTGAATTATAAAAGTGGTGATAGTTTTAAGCAGGCAAGTTTAGGCAGAAGTAATCAGCTCGCTGTTTTTGTTGATTCCAGTGGACGATGTTATTCCTTGCCTGCACATTCATTACCTTCAGCGAGAAGTTTAGGAGAACCGATTTCTGCGCGGTTAACACCGCCTGATGGAGTTACCTTTGAAGGTGTTATGGCAGGCGATCCAGAATCTATTTATCTGGTAGGTTCAGATGCAGGTTATGGTTTTATGGTTAAGCTAGAAGATATTTATACTAAAAACAGAAATGGCAAATCAATCATCTCCGTGCCAAAAGGTTCTAATGTATTAGCGCCAAGCAAAGTATACGACATGAAAAATGATTGGGTTGCTGCAGTCAGTTCAATCGGACGCTTATTAATGTTTCCGATCAGTGAATTAACATTACTACCTAAAGGCAAAGGTTTAAAAATAATTCAAATACCACCAGCAAAATTAAAAACACGTGAAGAATACGTTGTTGCGATGACCGCAATGCGAGAAGAAGATAAGTTGGTTGTCTATGCCGGAAAAAAACATATGACATTGAAGTCCAGCGATCAAGAATATTATATTGGCGAACGTGGACGAAGAGGGAATATGTTAGCTCGTGGATACAGAAGTGTAATTAGAATTAAAACTGAATAATCGAATTAACATTATGCGATTTTTCATGCATCCGATTAATTTTACTAGTGGAAATAAGTATGGATGAAAAAATAAAAGAACTATTAGCGCAGATTACCGATATTGAAGATGAAATAGAGCGCACGATTAACGAACGTCAAGAACAAATACTTTATTTTTATGAAGATGGCAAAATAAAATTCAAGGAAGGAATAGAAGATGCCCACAAAAAATTAAAACTTACTTTACTTCGATATTTTTTACACAGTAAGTTAAGAAATGTTTTGTCAGCCCCATTTATCTACAGCATGATTGTTCCGTTCGTAATTCTTGATATAACGATGACAATTTACCAAAGTATATGTTTTAGTTTGTATAGAATTAAAAAAGTAAAACGTCCAGCATATATAATATTTGACCGCTACAAGCTAAAGCATTTAAACAGCATTGAGCGTTTTAATTGCATCTATTGTGAATATGGAAATGGGGTAATAGCTTATGCCCGTGAAATTGCTGCAAGAACAGAACAGTACTGGTGTCCTATAAAACATGCGAAAAAAGTAATTGGACGGCATTCCAGATACAATGAATTTATCGACTTTGGTGATGCTGTCGATTATCACGAACATCTGGCAGAATATCGAAAAAGACTCATGCAATTAGAAACGTAAATAAGGTTTAAATATCATGAATGCAAAAACAGAATTAATCATTGGTGGTTCAAATGGTAAATTGATTAATCAGCTTGGCAAGCTCAGTAATCGGCACGGTATGATTGCAGGTGCGACGGGCACTGGTAAAACAGTAACATTACAAATATTGGCAGAAGGCTTCTCTCGTATGGGGGTGCCTGTTTTTGCAGCAGACATCAAAGGCGATTTGTCTGGACTTGCTTACGAAGGAAAGCCTCATAAAAAAATTGATGAACGTTTAGCAGAAATTCCAATTAAAGATTTTACCTTGAGTGGCAACCCTGTTGTCTTTTGGGATTTGTTTGGCAAAAAAGGTCATCCGGTTCGTACAACTATTTCAGAAATGGGGCCTTTGTTATTATCAAGTTTACTTGAGCTAAATGATACGCAGAGCGGTATTCTTTATGCCTGCTTTAGTATTGCTGACGATGAAGGATTGTTGTTACTTGACTTGAAAGATCTGCGTTCAATGTTGCGTTGGATGGCAGATAATGCCAGTGAGTTAAGTTCTAATTATGGAAATATTTCTAAGTCCAGTGTCGCAGCAATTCAACGACGTTTATTAGTGCTTGAACAACAAGGCGCAAAACATTTTTTCGGCGAGCCAGCATTGCAATTACGTGATTTAATGCAGCGTGATGAAAACGGAAAGGGTATTATTAATATTCTTGATGCAACTAAATTATCATCACAATCACCAAAACTATACGCCACTTTTTTACTTTGGTTG
>JAJFKK010000041.1 GCA_021773245.1 Gammaproteobacteria bacterium
AATTGGCCGGTACTGGTTGCGTGTTGCAGTTTAAAAACGGTATCAGGATTAAACAGATGATATTCACCATCACGTCGCCACTGATATTCACCACCCCATTCCAAATCCGGTTCTTTCACTTCACGTTCCGGGAACGCATTGTGGTGACGCATATTCATTTCTTTCGCAACTACATCCATACCGATGCCGCCGATACGTGATGCCGTCCAGGTAAAGTATTTATCAACGAATTCTTTATTCAGACCAATCGCTTCGAAGACTTGCGCACCACAATAAGACTGTACGGTTGAGATACCCATCTTTGCCATGATTTTGGTTAAGCCTTTGTTCACGGCTTTAATAAAGTTCGCGACGGCTTTTTGATGTTCCATTTCTGGTAAGCGACCGTTGCCAATCAAGCTACCGAGAGTCTCGAAAGCGAGGTAAGGATTCACTGCGCCCACACCATAACCCAGTAGTACCGCAAAGTGATGTACTTCTCTAGGTTCGCCTGACTCAAGTACTAAACCAATTTGAGTACGCTTGCCATTACGTATTAAGTGATGATGTACACCGGCGGTTGCGAGTAATGCTGGGATACCGGTTTTGCTTGCATCGATATCGCGATCAGAAAGGATGACATAGCTATAACCTTCTTCTATTGCCGCATCGACTTGCGTATAGACGTCTTCTAATGCCTTATCCATTCCGGCGCCGCCTTCTGCAACGGTATATAAAATAGGAATTGTCTTGGTTTTAAAACCGGGAAGATTTACATCACGGATTTTTGCTAATTCTTCATTGGTGATAACTGGCGAGTTTAATTTTATACGTCGACAGCTATCTGCTGTTGGTTCTAATAAATTACCTTCTGGTCCGATTGTAATCGCGACCTGTGTGACTAACTCTTCACGGATACCATCCAACGGTGGATTGGTGACTTGTGCGAACAGTTGTTTGAAATAGTCATACAATAAACGCGAACGATTTGATAACACGGCTAACGCTGCATCGGTACCCATTGCCCCGGTGGGCTCCATACCGTTTGCCGCCATTGGCGCCATTAATATTTTTAGATCTTCATGGGTATAACCAAACGCTTGTTGGCGTTGTAATAAGGTATCTGTATCCGAACCATGTATATGTTTTGGGGTTGGGATATTTTCAATTGGCATTAAGTTTTTCTTCAACCATTCGCCATAAGGATGTTCATCTATAAATTTTTGTTTTATTTCATCATCACCAATGATCCGACCTTGTTTGGTATCCACCATAAAGATACGACCTGGATGTAGACGATCTTTTATTTTTACATTCTCTGGCGCTACATCTAATACGCCGACTTCTGATGCCATAATGACAATGTCATCGTGCGTTACGTAATAACGTGAAGGGCGTAGACCATTTCTATCTAATACTGCACCGATAACTTCACCATCGGTAAATGATAATGATGCGGGACCATCCCATGGTTCCATTAAGGTTGCATGGTATTCGTAGAATGCTTTACGCTCGGCATCCATAGTCTCGTGACCTGACCATGCTTCTGGAATCATCATTAATACAGCGTGTGGTAATGGACGACCGGCCATGTGTAAAAATTCCATAACGTTATCAAAGGTTGCTGAATCACTTACACCTTCAACGGCAATTGGAAATAATTTTTCTAAGTCTTCACCGAATAAATCTGATTCGCATAAAGCTTCACGTGCACGCATCCAATTTGCATTACCACGTACGGTATTAATTTCACCATTGTGTGCGACATAGCGGAAAGGATGTGCGAGTTTCCATGCTGGAAAAGTATTTGTTGAAAAACGTTGGTGGACTAATGCGATTGCAGACTCAACATCTGCGTCTGATAAATCGGGGAACATCGGTTCTATCTGCGAACCGGTTAACATACCTTTATATACAAAGGTACGATACGACAATGATGGAATGTAAAACAAACCTTGTTCAGTCATGTCTGAACCCCAGATTTCATTCTCTACACGTTTGCGAATCACATACAACTTTCGATCAAATGCAGGTGAGTCGAGTTTGTCATCTTTGCCGATAAAAATTTGTTTGAAAGTAGGCTCGCCATCTTTTGCAGTTGGGCCTATTAATGAATCGTCCGTTGGTACTTCTCGCCAACCTAATAAGGCTTGGCCTTCTTCTTTAATGATTCTTTCAAAAATTTCCTGACAGATTTTTGATTGTGCTGCATCGATTGGTAAGAAAACCATACCTGCGCCATAGCTATCTGCTTCTGGTAATTCAATGTTTATTTCTGCACAGACACGTTTGAAAAACTTATGAGGTTTTTGAATCAGAATGCCGACACCATCACCGGTATTTTCTTCACAACCACACGCGCCACGATGAATTAAGTTTCTTAAAACCGTTAATGCATCATCAATAATCTTGTGAGACTTTTGTCCTTTCATGTGCGCTACAAAACCGAGGCCACAGGCGTCGTGTTCTGTTGTTGGATCGTATAAACCTTGTTGCTTAGGAGGCTGCTTCATTCTGAAATCACTCTTTTAATATATTTTTTATTTAGCCATCTTGTTTTACTGCAAGATGGATAGAAAACTCGCTGAAAAAGCTGGAGGTATCACTTTCAGGAATATCTTTAAAGGCTGTTCCGTATGGCTTTACTTCAATATTCGAACCGGCTTTTCGTACCCCCACGAAAAGGGGGGTGAATTATAGTAAAGCAGCCCGTTTATGTCACGGTGCAACATAAAATATTACAACATTAATCTTGAATTAGAAAATAACTACATATTGAGAAATATGACAGCATTTAGAGACAATTACAGGCGAATTAGAGGATTATAGGTGATTTTTATAGGGCTTATATGCGTCGCTATAATATGACAAATGCTTTATTGGAGTAATTCTTTGATGCTTTGAACGGTTCTCGGCCATGGTGCCATTAGTTTTGCTTTTGTCGGCAACGTTTCTATAGCGGCCACTGCAGCATCCCGATTATCATACAGACCATAGACAAGAACATGCCATTCCTTGCCTCTATTCGACGCTGTAAACGGTATTATTTTGTTCTTATTGTCTTTGAAAGACTTGAGATAGACATCTATAGTCTCTTGCTCATAAGCACCAATTAATTGTAAAACATATTTTTTAGAATCTTGCTTGGTTAACCAACTAATATCTTTAGCTCCTGACTCTGATGCAGGTTCTGGTGCTTTAACCGGCTCAGGCTCAGGCTCAGGCTCAGGCTCAGGCTCAGGAAGAGTTTCGACAAGCTTTTCTTTTTTTGCAATCACTTCAGACAACGGCACGCCTTCTTCAAAAATATCTTTTTCAATTTCTTCTTCTTTAAATACCGGCGGTAAATCTGATTCTTTCGAGACCACTCTTCCTTGTGGGTTATAGACTATAACTCCCGAGGTATCCATTAGGTCTTTTGCAATCTCAGGAATAACCGGTGGGGATAATTCATCTATCGTAACGGGTTCGGGTTCCAGTTCTTTTGCCACTTCCATTTCAACAACATCATCACCTTGTTGTATTTCATCTTCTACTATTTTGGGCAGATCTAATTTTATTGTTTGCTTTACAGGATCTTTATCTGATTGTTGTAACAGTGTTGCAATACCAACCGAAAGCAACATTAATAAAACGACAACTGAAAGTATTAACTTATTCTTTAATAAAAATGGTTTGATACTTAAAGCTTTTAAATTCAATGATTTTTTTTCTTTAACAACTTGTGCCTCTTTAGCCGGGTCATCCAGGTACTGTTCACATAAGGCATTAATTCTTCCCGGTAAACCATGTGAGATACGATGGATCTGTTTAATTGTCTTTTCATCAAACAAATTTAAATCAGATGTGTTCCCGGTTGGGTAATTATTGCGAATGTATTGTTCAGTCTGTTTTTCAGACAAGTTCGGCATTTCAATGATATGTAATGTATCCGAATCATTTTGATTAAAACCTGATGCTTCTAATTGCTCAAGAAATGAAGGCTCGCAGAATAAGCATGCATGTAAGACTGAAACGTCATTCGCATTTTTTAAAATATCGAAAAACTGTCTAATTAATTCATCATCAAACAAATCTGCATTGTCGATAAGTAATGCAGGTATTTGCTGTTTATTCTGACAACGTGTTAACCATTGATTTAATTCTTCTTGCGTATACTCGGTTGCTTGTAGTTCATCGTGATTTGAACCTTCGATGATTGATTTGTGAATATCATTCACCGTTGTACTGATACTAAGTGATAAGCCTCTTATGATAAGGCTCGATTCTTCCTGGCTTAGTAAATTATCGTAAAAACTTGTCTTGCCTGAATCCTGCTCCCCTTTAACAACAACAACCTTATTGCTGTATTCCAACAAATGTACAATAAGTTCATTACGGTGCGTTAACTCCGGCGTAATAAAACTTTTTTGTTGATTTTCTTCTGCCATGGAATTATTGATTTAATACATCGTTAAAGTTTCTTATATACTGCTTCCACTAATTCTTTCGTGTTCAGAAAATGCAAACCGATCTGTCATGCCGGCAACATAATCTGCGACAAGTCTTGCAAATTTTAAACTGTCATTGTTATCAGCATTAGATTCTATTTCTTTCTGAATTTTTTCAGTTAATAATTCTGGTTTATTCATATAAGAATTAAAAAGATACTCAACCGTTTCTTTTGCTTTTTCTGCCATGCTATTAACACGATCGTGTCTATATAAATTATCGCGTAAATATTTCTTTAATATTTTATGCATGTTCTCAGTTTTTTCACTCATCTTAATAAGTGATTTACCGCATCTCCTAACTTCATCGATGTCATTAGGTTTAACAGCACCTATTAACGCTTCACTTGTTTCAATTAGATCACTGACAACATAATTGATCATTCTTCTTATAATTTCATGGCGTAAATGACTATCGTCTAAATCTTGCCATTTGTTTTTAACATTGTCGTAATGAATATCTACAATTTCACATTGTCTAAGTGATTCGATATCTAATAAGCCTGCTCTTAAACCATCATCTATATCATGGTTATTGTAAGCTATCTCGTCGGCAATATTGGCTATTTGCGCTTCTAGACCAGGCTTTTCATTATTTAAAAAACGTTCGCCTATGCTAGCCAGAGTTAACGCATTATTTTTTGAGCAGTGCTTTAATATTCCTTCTCTGGTTTCAAATGTTAAGTTTAAACCTGGGAAAATGGCGTATCGCTGCTCTAATAGGTCAACTATTCTTAAAGATTGCAAGTTATGTTCAAAACCGCCGTAATCTTGCATGCAGTCATTAAGTGCATCCTGACCAGCATGCCCAAAGGGTGTATGGCCAAGATCATGTGCCAGACATATTGCTTCGGTTAAATCTTCATTCACATTTAAAGCGCGAGCTATTGTTCGTCCAATTTGTGCAACTTCAATAGAGTGTGTAAGGCGAGTACGGAACATATCACCTTCGTGATTTACAAAAACCTGGGTTTTGTATTCGAGACGACGAAATGCTGAAGAATGAATGACACGGTCACGGTCACGCTGATACTCATTGCGATATTCTGATCCATCATCCTGATGCACGCGTCCTTTTGAGTTATCGGAGTGTGCCGCGTAAATCGCTAACTCATTCGCCACTATTATTTTCTCGCAAGAAAGTGATTAATTGTTTCCTTTAAAGCTTCTTCGGTATAGTCAGAAGTAACAACTGCTTTACCTATATCATTTAGTAGAATTAAGTATAAAACCCCATCTCGAGATTTTTTATCAACTTTCATATTCTCAAGCATTTGTTCTAATGTCACGTCTTTGTGAATCTGCGTTGGCAGCTTCGCACGTTCTAATATCGTTTTAATTCGTTCTACCTTAGTTTGATCCATTAAACCTAATCGCATAGATAAATCAGCAGCCATTAACATGCCACAACCAATAGCTTCGCCATGTAGCCATTCTTTATAGTTAAGAGCTGTTTCTATGGCATGTCCAAAAGTATGACCCAGATTTAATGTTGCTCTAATTCCTGACTCTCTTTCATCTTCGGCAACAACTTCCGCTTTATTTATACAAGAACGCTCAATTGTATATTCTAAAGCATCATCATCCCGCGCCATGATTGATTCAATATTTTCTTCGAGCCAATCATAAAATTCTTTGTCTCTTATAATTCCGTATTTAATAACTTCTGCTAAACCTGCTGAAAACTCTCTTTCGGGTAGCGTCGATAAAACTTCTGTATCAGCAAGTACTGCGCATGGCTGATAGAAAGCACCTATCATATTTTTACCAAGAGCATGATTCACTGCTGTTTTACCACCGACAGATGAATCAACTTGAGCAAGTAATGTCGTTGGTATTTGAATAAACGTAACACCACGTTGATAACAGGCAGCAGCAAAACCGGTTAAATCACCAATTACACCACCACCTAACGCAATTAAAATACATGTTCGACTGTATTTTTTTTCCATGAGTCGAGTAATAACCTGATTTAAACTATCTAGTGATTTTGATGTTTCTCCATCAGGTAATATAAGCGTTTCATAATTAACATTAGTTAATCTTTTTTCTACTATCTCTAAGTATAACGGTGCTACTGTTTCATTAGTGATTATCATCACTTGGCTGCTCGTTACATGTTTTTCAAATAGTCTTTGATCAGACAGCAGCGACTTTCCAATATATATTGGATAACTTCTTTCGTCTAAATCAACTTCAATCGTTTTCATTTATTTCTATTAACTCTAATATTTTTTGGATTATTTGTTTAATTGTTAAATCTTGCGTATCAATTACCTCATCTGCAAGTGCAATATAAATAGGCTCTCTTTCATCTAATATTTTCTTTATTTTACTTAATCGATCATCCGTTTGCAGTAAAGGTCTACGTTTATCATCTGCGGTTCTTTTATATAATTTCTCTGCTGATGATTTAAGATAAATAACAATCCCATTCTCTTTCAAAACTTTCCTATTTAACGGATCGAGTACAGAGCCACCGCCAGTAGATAATACTATATTTTCAAAAATCACTAATTCAGAAAGTACTTGAGATTCTCGTTTACGGAAGCCTTCTTCGCCTTCTAATTCGAATATTAATGAAATATCGGCACCTGTATGCTTCTCTATTTCATAATCCGAATCATAAAAATTATATGATAGCTTTCTTGCTAACTGCCTGCCGATTGTCGTTTTTCCTGCACCCATCGGACCAATCAGAAAAATATTTTTAGATTCAACCACTGTTTTAGTAATACGTTTTAAAGTTACAAATAGAATAGCTTAACTAACTAAATATTTCTGTTATATAAATAAAAAAGGGATGTGACCCAATGGGCACATCCCTTAAATAATGTAGCGTATTTTATTATTATTAAATCGTAAGACTATCTTTCAGAATCTTCGGTGTGATAAAGATTAACAATTCACTCTTCTCTTTATTAATATCTGTACGCTTGAATAGAAAACCGACATAAGGAAGATCCCCGAAGAAAGGAGTTCTATCAATAGATTTTCTGTCTGTTGAAGAATAAACACCACCTAGAACAACAGTCTCGCCGTTTTCTACTAATACTTGAGTTGTTACATTCCGAGTATTAATTGCAGGTACACCTAAAACAGTAGTTGCACTGACAGTATCCTGATTAACCTGTAAATCCATAATAATTCTGTCATCAGGCGTAATCTGAGGTGTAACACGTAGACTCAATACAGCATCTTTAAAGGCAACTGTTGTTGCGCCACTAGATGAAGCTTCCTGATATGGTATTTCAACACCAGATTCTATAATTGCTTCATGTTGGTTAGCTGTAATTACTCTTGGGCTCGCTATATCTTCACCACGACCTTCAGCAATCAAGGCTGATAATTCTAATTGTAATAAGTATGAACCGACTTTACCGATAGCCAGCGCTAACGCTGATGCATCGGCAGGTGTCGCTGGTAAATCAACAATCAAATTTTCAAGGCCTGCTGTATTGTTTGTAGTGGTAGTACCAAAATCAACATTACCAGCTTGACCACCACCAATCGTAAAACCAGCACTACCTGAATCAGAAAGATTATTATTTTTACTATAACCAAAACGCACACCGATATCCTTTGCAAAGGTTTCATCAGCATTAACAATTCGTGATTCTATTAAGACTTGTCTGACTGGGACATCAAGCTCTGTAATCAGGCCTCTAACCGCTTCAAGACTGCTAGAAATATCCTGCATAATGAGTATGTTTGTTCTCTCATCGATAGAGACATTGCCTCGGCTTGAAAGTAGATTATTATCTTCCTGTTGAATTAACGCCATTATATTACCCGCATCAGCGTAATTGATTTGTATAAACTCAGTACGTAATGGAGCTAATTCTTCAACTTGTCGGCTAGCTTCTAATTCTAGTCTTTCACGAGCAGTTATTTCTTCAGATGGCGCAACCATAATGACATTACCACTTTTCCTCATCGCCAAACCGCGTGATTTTAAAATGATATCGAGCGCTTGATCCCAAGGCACATTTTTCAAGCGTAATGTCACATTGCCACTTACAGAGTCACTAGTGACCATATTCAAACCTGTAAAATCTGCAATCAACTGTAATATTGCTCTTACTTCTATATTTTGAAAGTTAAGTGATAAACGTTCACCTGTATAGCCGAACTTATCTTTTTTCAACTCTTCTTTTTCTTCCTTAGTCAGTTCTTTGAATTCAATCACATATTGATCTTCAGACTGATATGCTAAATGTTCATAGTTTTCTGATATCGCAGTAATCGTCATTTTTACGTTATTACCTGACGTAACTGTATCGATTTCTTTAACCGGCGTTGCAAAATCAATAACGTCTAGTTTTCTATCAAGATTTGAAGGCAAATTGGTATTGAGAAAATTAATTACGACCTTTCCAGCTTCAACGCCCATATCAATAGGTATTGATGGATCAGATAGTTTGACGATAATTCTTCCTTCGCCTGTTTCGCCTCTTCGAAAATCAATATTTTCGATGCTGTCGGAACTGCTAGAAGACACAGCCACATTTAAATCAGTTGATGTTGAAAGGCCACTCTCTAAATTTATATAGACAGAATTTCCATTAACATCGATATCATATGAAACTGAACGAGTTAGATTTATAACAACTCTTGTTCGACCAGCAGCTTCAACAGCGCTAAAGCTGTTTGCCATGCCCATTTGTATGTTTTGCGACTTTTCAGCTAAATTTAGAGTTGTATTAGGGAAATCAATCGCAATTCTAGCTGGGTTATCTATAGTAAAATTTAAAGGCTCCGCAGCTAGCGCATCAGATAGAGTCAACTTTATCTGTACTCGCTCACCAGGTAACGATGCAAAAGCAACATCATCTAATGAGATAGCATAAAGTGATGTGCCAAACAGACTCAAAACCATACACAATATTAATCTTAATAAATTTTCTAATTTAGTATTCATGGTTTTATAACCTTTGAAAGTATGTTTAATTTTTCTATTGGTAAACATTTTAAATATCCCGAATTCAGATTATTCTTCCAGCAAAGCAAGTGCTGCTTCCCGTTCTTCCCATCTTCCATCGCTGTCTTGAACAATTTCTCTAAGCTCAACCCTGTCTTCCTGAATATTGATAATCTTCCCAATATTTAACCCTATATAATTGCCGACTTTTACACGATGTACGATACCGTTAGGATCTAAAACAATACCCCAGTTCTCGCTCTCATTATCAATCGTCCCTACCATACGTAGACTATCAAGTTCGAATTGCTCTAGCTCTTCACGATTTCTGTTTCTAATTTCGCGTTCCATTTCTTCTGTTAAACCATCGTCAACAATAGATTCATCATCGATTTCAGGTGCCTTGATTATATAAAATAATTTGAATGGGTTACGGCCACCATCTTCTGATGATTTATAGCTATAGGCCTCATAAGGTTTGATTTCAGGCAAAGGCTCAATGCGTCCACCTGGTCTAGACATAATATTTTCAACCTTATCTTCAAGGTCACTGATATCTCTTGAAACACATGCCGAAAGGGACAAGATAAGTGACAAGCTTATTGTCATACTAATAATTTTTACCAGTCGATGATAATTTATCATTTCTTCTTCGCCTTCTTAGCTTTCGGTGTTTCTTCCTCTTCTTCGTCTTCACTACCTTCTTCAAGTGCACGGTATGTTTTTGCAATTGCGTCCATCTGTAATAGAGGCGTATCGGCACTATCTTTACTTGATACAGCCGCAATACTTATATCATGAGTTGTAACAATTCTTGGTAATGCAGCAATACCACTTACAAACTCACCAAATTGATGATAGTTACCTACTACTGAAAGACTAATCGGTAATTCCGCATAGAACTCTTTTGGTGCTTCTCCCTTAGGTTGAAACAATTTAAATTCTAATCCTGATGCTAAACCTGTTTGAGAAATATCTATTAATAGGCCTGCAACTTCAGTCTGATTAGGTAATTGTTTAACCATATCACCAAACGACTGCTCCATTTCTTTCATTTGTTCTTTAAGCGCTTCTAAATTAGCAGCCTTTTTTTGTCGTATATCTAAAACACTTATTTGTTCTTTTTCTTCTTTCTCTAGCCTAGACAACTCTTCGCGTTGCCCAACAACATCACCTTTCCATGCGCCAAATAATATAAGGGCAAAAACTACAGCGAAGACTACGGCTTTAACAGGAGCTGGCCATACACCAGGATTATTCGGATCCAGATTATTCAGGTCATCAACAAAACTCATTCTTCATCAGCTCCTTCAGCTTTTGGAATCACTTGTGCAAAAGTGAGTGTAAAGCTGTTAACCGGTTTATCACCACCAACTTCAGATTCCTGAATAACTTTTAGATTAGGCTTAGCTAACCACTCAGACTTCTCAAGGTTACGCATAAATGAAGAAACCCGTGCATTGGATTGAGCCAAGCCTTCAATAGTGACCGTTGAATCTTTTTGTTTAATTGTTGTAACTGATAATCCGTCTGGTAAATTAGTAACTAATTCATCAAATAATCTAACAATTAATGGTCTATTACCCTGTAATTGTTCAATTGCTCGCATACGAGATAACAGACTTTCTTTTTCTTTTTCTAGTTCTTTAATTTGTTCTATTTTTGCGTCGACAATTGCAATTTGTTCCTCAAGATATTTAAGACGTGAATTCTCGACTTCAATTAATTGCACGTGATAAAAATGAACGCCAGCCCAAACCGCGACAGCTAATAATGCTACTACCCCGAGTAACATCATAAATTGAGCTTGTAATTCTTTACGTTTTTCTTCGCGCCATGGAAGTAAGTTAATTCTGGACATTAACCTTCTCCCCTTAAAGCAAGCCCACAAGCAATCATCATTGCTGGAGCATCATTTGTTAAATTGTCGGTTTGTATTTTTGATGCGACGGCCATGTTTGCAAATGGATTCGCGATTATCGTGCTTATACTAAGTTTAGACTCCACTAATTCAGCAATACCTGGAATAGATGCGCATCCTCCTGCTAAGACAAGTACATCAATATCACTTATTTGGCTTGAAGCATAAAAAAACTGGAGCGCCCGGCCTATTTGTGAGGCCATATTTTCTTTAAAAGGTTCTAATACTTCAGGTTCGTAGTTATCGGGTAAACCGCCTTGTCGTTTAGCTAGTCCTGCTTCTTCATATGAAAGGCCATAACGACGTTGTATATCTTCAGTTAATTGTGCGCCACCAAATGACTCCTCACGAGAGTACATTGTTTTCATATTTTCCATGACACTAAAGGTCGTAATTGCTGAACCAACATCTGCAACCGCTATAGCTTCGGTAGATGTTCCTGCTGGCAAATCTTTACACATTAAATCGATCGTGTTTTCAATAGCAAAGGCTTCGATATCCACAACTTTAGCTGATAAACCACCTAGCTCAATAGAAGCAACCACATTGTCAACAATTTCACTACGCGATGCGGCAAGTAAAACATCTACCCTGTCCGCTCCTTCTTGAGACTCACTGACAACTTCAAAGTCCATTGCGACTTCTTCTAAAGGGAAAGGTATATATTGATCAGCTTCTATTTGTATCTGACTTTCCATTTCATCGTCTGATAAGCCTGAAGGCATACTAATCATCTTAGTAATAACGGAAGAACCCGCTACGCAAACTGCTGCTTGCTTTGTGCGTGTTCCAGATTTTTTCACAGCACGGGCAACTGCCTCGCCGACTGCCTCAATATCGTTTATAGTCTTATCCGAGACTGAATTAGGTGGAAGTGCCTCAACTGCGTAACTTTCCACACGGTATTTACTGCCGCTGCGGCTTAGTTCGAGCAACTTTATTGCAGTTGCACTGATATCGACACCTAGTATAGGGGCTGACTTTTTATTAAACGAAAACACTGTTTTTTCCTTTTGAACTCATTAGTTATGTGCCATATGTATAAAGAACATTAACTTCATGTTGCTACTATAGCCAAGAGAAAATTAAAAAACAATCAGTTTTTAGCGTTTATTAACGTAATGCCTTAAGTTTTACAATTTCGTTAAAAAATAGAACATATAGAGTAATTGAGATACTATCTACACAAGATGTTGCGTTTTTTCTTTAATTTTCTCCTCTCGATCATGGTTTTGGGCATCATTACAATTGTAATTGTGTCCTGGTATGTGGTGCCTGGGCTGCCTGAAATAGATACATTGAAAGATGTCAGGATGCAGGTTCCTTTGCGAGTATATAGCTCAGATTTTTCTCTTATTGCAGAATTTGGCGAGAAGCGTCGCACGCCTGTTGAAATAGAAAATGTTCAACCCAAATTAATTGAAGCTTTTTTATCAGCCGAAGATGATCGCTTTTATGTGCACCCAGGTGTTGACTGGCAAGGTATAGCCAGAGCAGTTTATTCATTAATAAAAACAGGCTCGAAAAAACAGGGCGGCAGCACAATTACCATGCAAGTCGCCAGAAACTTTTTCCTGAGTAGAGAAAAAACCTATCTTAGAAAACTAAACGAAATTTTTCTCTCTTTTAAAATTGAAAGAGAACTCAGTAAAGATGAAATCCTCGAGCTTTACTTAAACAAAATATATTTAGGTCAACGAGCCTACGGCGTCGCGGCTGCAGCTCAGGTGTATTATGGAACTGATATTAATTCCTTAAGTTTACCGCAAATTGCGATGATAGCCGGTTTACCTAAAGCACCTTCGACAACAAACCCAATCAGTAACTCGGAACGCGCATTAATACGTAGAAATTATGTATTACAAAGAATGTTAACGCTCTCATATATAAGTGAAGCGGAATTCAATGAAGCTTCAAATGCTCCAATAAGCGCTTCCCTGCATACTACGTCAATTGATATTGAAGCACCTTATATCGCTGAGATGGTCAGAAGTGACTTAATAGAAAAACAAGGCGATGCTGTTTATAGCAACGGTTTAATTGTGACAACGACCATTAAAGATCGAAATCAAAACGCTGCTAATCAAGCTTTAAGGAATGCGTTACTCGATTATGATTTACGCCATGGTTACCGTGGTTCTGAACATCATGTTGAGAACATCGAATCAAAAACTGAAGAAGACATTATCGCGTTGCTTGAAAGCTTCCCTACTCTAAGTAATCTTTATCCAGGATTAGTAACACATGTTAATGAGAAATCTATCAGCGCTATTGTTTCTGGTATAGGTCAAATAGAAGTTAATTGGGAAGGACTGGAGTGGGCAAGAAAATATATTAGTGAAAATCGTCGAGGTGCAAAACCAAAAGTAGCAGGAGATATCCTGGAAGCAGGCGACATCATACGTTTAATTGAAACTGAAACTGGTGAATGGGCTCTATCTCAAATACCCGAAGTAGAAGGAGGGTTGATTTCCCTCTCCCCTAATAACGGTGCAATTTTAGCTTTAGTCGGTGGCTTTGATTTTTATAAAAATAAATTTAATCGTATAACTCAGGCAAGAAGACAACCCGGCTCAGGCTTTAAGCCACTTATATACTCCTCTGCAATAGAAGCTGGTAATACAGCCGCAACACTTATAAATGACGCACCTGTCGTTTTTGATGATCCAGGCGTTGAAGATGAATGGCGTCCTGAAAATTATAGCCATAAAAGTTATGGGCCTACTCGTATACGTGTTGCATTAACACATTCTCGAAATCTGGTTTCGATCAGATTGCTTCATGCCATTGGGGTTCCTTTCGCACTGGAACATATCCAAAATTTTGGTTTTGATACTGAACAACTTCCAAATAACCTTTCACTTTCCCTTGGCAGTGCAGAAATTACACCATGGCAACTGGCAAGAGCTTATAGCGTATTTGCCAATGGTGGTTTCTTAATAGATCCCTACTTTATAAATGAAGTACAGACTTATAATGATGAAGTTATTTTCCAAAGTTCTCCACGAACTGTATGCCTTGAATGCATAGAAGATGAAGAAAATGCTTTCTTAAGCGAAGAAGAGAAAATTGAAAAAGATTTTCAATCAATAAGCCATATCATTGAAGAAAAAACTATAGAAGAACCATCGTATGCGCCTCGAGCTATCAGTGCTCAAAATGCATGGATAATGAACTCAATGTTAAGAGATGTTATAAAATTTGGTACCGGCCGCCGCGCTTTACAATTAAATCGCACTGACCTTGCCGGTAAAACCGGAACAACAAATGATCAACACGATGCCTGGTTTTCCGGATTCAATTCAAATCTAGTGACAATCAGTTGGGTTGGTTTTGATAAGTTTCAGCCGTTGGGAAGTAGAGAGACCGGTGGCAGAGCGGCATTACCAATGTGGATTGACTATATGAAAGTTGCACTTGATGGTATGCCCGAATCAATTATGGAAAGACCAAAAGGGCTTGTTAATGTCCGTATCGATCCTGTGTCAGGAAAGCTTGCGAATGCGAGTAACCCAGATGCAATATTTGAAGTATTCAGAATAGAAAATGCACCTAAAGTAACTTCAGAAACAAAACAACCTGATATCTTTTTACAAGAGTCAGAATCAAGCTCTATACCTGAGCAATTATTTTAATAGTAATATGCTCTATCTCTGATAACGGTATCAGACAAGATATGGCCTACTCAATGTAAGTATTCATTTTTTAAATGACTAAAAAAAATTGCATCTTACGCGTTGCTATAGCAACACCGCTACGACGTCTATTTGACTATTTGCCTCCTGACTCTACTGATACAAGTAAATTTAAGCCTGGAGTTCGCGTCTCAGTTCCATTTGGTCGTCGCAAAGACGTCGTCGGCATGATCGTTTCAATAAATGACAAAAGTGATTTTCCTCAACACAAATTAAAAAAAATTAATTATGCGATTGATAAACAAGCTCTACTTGAAAACAAACATCTAAAATTTTTAGTCTGGGCAAGTAACTATTATCATTATCCCATAGGAGAAGTAATCTTTAGTGCTCTGCCAGCATGGCTCAGAAAAAATAATCCTATAGGTGACTTTAGAGAAAGTGTTTGGTCTTTGACTGAAAAAGGAATTACTACAGATCCAAACCTTATTAAGAAAGCACCGAAACAAGCTCAAATACTTAATTTTATTCAACTAAACAAAACTGCTGTTAATGAATCTGAATTAAATAGTCTCTACTCCCGATCAAAACAGTCTTTATTAGCTCTTGAAAAAAAAGAATTAATCATAAAAGAATTTAAAGAATTAACTGACAAAGAAATTAAAATAAATAAAAGTTCTTTTAAATTAAATAAAGAACAAAAAGACGCAACTAATACTATTTTAAAATCAATAGATAATGCTTCGACATTTTTACTTGATGGTTTAACCGGTAGCGGCAAAACCGAAGTATATATGTCCATTATGGAACCCATAATAAAAGCAAATAAACAGTGTCTCGTTTTATTACCGGAAATTGGCTTAACTCCGCAACAAATACAACGTTTTAAAGATCGTTTTGAAGTCGATATGGCTATACAGCATTCCGGTCTTAGTGATAGTGAACGAACTAAATATTGGCATGATGCCAAAACGGGAAAAGCAAAAATAATATTAGGTACACGTTCTGCAATCTGGACCCCTTTAGCTAATCCAGGACTCTATATCATTGATGAAGAACATGACCTGTCTTATAAACAACAAGATACGTTTCGTTATTCTGCCAGAGATATGCTGGTTATACGTGCAAGTCGAGATAAAGTTCCGGCAATATTAGGATCAGCAACACCTTCTCTTGAAACATTGCATAATACTCAGAAAGAACTCTATAAACATTTGATACTGCCGGTTAGAGCAGGAAAAGCGAAGCCACCTAAATATCAGTTGTTAGATGTTCGCGGAAAGAAAATGTATGGCCCAATATCTCAACTATTAGTTGATGAAATCAGCAAACACTTACAAAATAAAAATCAGATATTACTGTTTCTAAATCGAAGAGGCTATGCGGCACATTTATTTTGTCATCATTGCGGCTGGAAAGTCGAGTGTGAACGATGCGAGCTTCCCTATACTTATCATAAATCCAGTAATCGATTGCATTGTCATCATTGCGATTCACAAAAAAGAAACGTACAACAATGTCCCGAATGTGAAGAACCACTATTATTACTCGGTCATGGAACTGAACGTATTGAAGAAGTTCTTGCAGAGTTATTTCCAAAAGCAACTATATCAAGAATTGATCGCGACACAACGCGGAAAAAGAATGCGATGAATGATTATCTTGAAAAAATACATTCTGGCGAAATTGATATCCTGATTGGCACACAAATGCTAGCCAAAGGTCATCATTTTCCTAACGTTACGCTTACTGGTATTGTTGATGCTGATCGAGGATTATTCTCTACCGATTTTCGCGCTAGTGAAAGACTAGCGCAACTATTTATGCAAGTTAGCGGTCGAACAGGAAGAGGAACTAAAGAAGGAACTGTTGTTGTGCAAACACACAACCCTGAACACCCGTTATTTAAACAACTCATTGACCATGGATATAACTTTTTTTCAAAATCACTTTTACAAGAACGACAACATTCATCGTTACCACCATATACTTACATGGCATTCTTAAGAGCCGAGGCGCATAATGCGAATGATGCAAAACGTTTTATAAATGATGCAACTATGAAACTAAACTCACTGACAAAAAAATCATTACAGTTGTTCGGCCCAATACCTGCCTTAATTGAAAAACGCAGCGGCCGTTATCGTTATCAATTAATTATTCAATCATCCAATAGAAAGTCATTACACTCTCATTTAGAGTCATGGCTGGATGAACTTGATCATGTTAAGTCAGGGAAAAAAGTCCGCTGGTCGCTGGACATCGATCCACAAGACATGGCTTAGAGGTGCTTATGAATAGAATCAGTATTTCAATTATCCTTTCATGCTGCTGCTTATTTGTCCAAGCATCTGATGGCGACATAGATGTAGCGATCAGTAATGAAATTGATTTTGTTGATGTTAAACATAATGGAAAAGCCGTCAGAATTCAGAGAAATCAATCTGCAGAAAATACCATTAACCCTGACTACGCTAAAACATCGAGAAAGTGTCCACCTTTTTGTATTCAGCCGAATAAACTTGCCGAGGGTGTTGAAACAATTGCTGAATTGGAAATACTGGATTATTTAAAAAAACTTTCAAATGGTGATGAATCTATCCTCGTCATTGATTCGCGCACAAAAGACTGGGTACAAAAAGGAACCATTCCAGGCTCGGTTAATATTCCATGGACTTTATTAAAGCCCGAAGCTGGTGCAGATCCTTTCCAGATAGCCAGCATATTAGAAGACAAATTTGGTGCGGTTAATATTGAAAATTTATGGGATTTTTCAAGTGCCAAAACACTGGTGCTTTTTTGTAATGGGATGTGGTGCGGTCAATCACCTTCTAATATTAAAACATTACTACGCTTTGGTTATCCGCCGCAAAAACTCAAATGGTATCGCGGCGGTATGCAAAACTGGGAGATCCTGGGTTTAACAGTTGTTAAAGCTCCCTGAATAATAAAACTGCTGAGCGGCTTCTTTTAAATCAGTAAAGCTACTAGAATATGCCACTTTTTTATAATGGCTGACAAAAGGTGCTCGATTGAAGAAACAAATTCAGGAACTCATTGCCCAATCTCTAAAAATTCTTGAATCTAAGGAGATCATACCAGCGCTCGAGCAATCTAACATTACGATTGAAAATAGCCGTGACTCAGCACATGGAGACTTTGCATCAAATATTGCTATGGTTCTGGCAAAAAAAGCCAAGGCTAATCCGCGCCAATTAGCTGAAACTATTATTGAGTATTTACCAAAGTCTGACATATTAGAAAAGACGGAGATTGCTGGTCCTGGCTTCATTAATTTTTTTCTTAAACAGAATACACATCAATCAATCATCATCGATATTATAGAAAAAGGTGATGCTTATGGTAATTCAACTATTGGTAACAATATACCCACCTTGGTCGAATTCGTATCAGCAAACCCAACCGGTCCCTTACATATCGGGCATGGTCGCGGTGCCGCCTACGGTGCGGTTGTTGCCAATCTACTAAAAAAAGCTGGGTACAATGTAAGTTGCGAATACTATGTCAACGATGCAGGACGACAAATGGATATTCTTGCTGTCAGTGTCTGGTTACGCTACTTACAACTTACTAATAAAGAGATTCCTTTCCCGGAAAATGCCTACCAAGGCGATTATATAAATGATATAGCCGTAACATTACATACAGCACATGCAAATAAATTTGAATCGTCTCTAGAAGAGCTATTGCCTTTGTTTGATGAAGAAGATGCTGAATTAAGAATTGATGGACTTATTAAATATTGTATAAACAAACTTGGCGAAGAAAAATATCGCATCGTTTTTGATGAAGGTTTGAATACGATTTTATCTACAATAAAAAATGATCTTAATGCTTTTGGTGTTGAGTTCGATAATTGGTTTTCGGAACGTTCATTAGTAAATGACGGTACTGTTAATAAATGTATAGAAAAACTCACTGACAATGATTGGATATATGAAAAAGATGGCGCGCAATGGTTTCGTTCTAGTAAATTAGGAGATGAAAAAGATCGTGTGCTCATAAGAGAAAATGGCTTGGCAACATACTTTGCCTCAGACGTTGCTTATCATTTATCCAAAGTAGATCGTGGCTTTGAAAAGATTATAGATGTTTGGGGTGCAGATCATCATGGCTATATTGCAAGAGTCAAAGCATCTATGCAGGCATTAGATCTTTCACCTGAAAAATTGGAAATTTTACTTGTTCAGTTTGCTACTTTGTATAGAGGTAAAGAAAAGCTGCAAATGTCGACACGTTCAGGTCAATTTATTACCTTACAAGAGTTACAAGATGAAGTGGGTAAAGATGCGACGCGTTTTTTCTATATCATGAGAAAAAGTGAGCAGCATTTAGACTTTGATATGGAACTAGCAAAATCTCAATCAAATGATAATCCTGTTTACTATATACAGTATGCACATGCCCGTATTTGTAGTGTCTTCAGACAAATGCCAGAAAAAGGCTACACTTATAACCAAGATAATGGTTTTCCCGATTTATCCGTATTGACTGAGGCTAATGAAATCAAATTACTTTCTACGCTTGCCAGATACCCTGAGGTAATAGAAAATGCGGCTCAAGCCTATGAACCTCATCAGCTGGTATATTACCTTAAAGATTTGGCTAATGACTTTCATTCTTATTACAACACGAGTCAGTTTTTAATTGAAAATAACGAGATTAGAAATGCGCGACTTGCTCTAATTGTCGCGACTAGACAAGTAATTAAAAACGGTTTGTCTCTATTAGGTGTGAGTTCTCCAGAGGAAATGTAGTGCCAAGAGATTATAAAAATATAAAAAAGAAAAAAGCTGAGCCGATAAAAAATCGTTTTAGTAATACACTCTCATTTCTCACCGGGTTATCAATAGGTTTGTTTGCCGCTGTCATCGTTTATTTTTACGAACATAATGCGACTATTGAAAACAATAATTCTTTATTAGTTACTGAAACAAAAGAACCAGGTATCACTGATAATAAAGATGAAAGTATTGCTCAGTTACCTGAACCACAATTTGATTTTTATAAAATATTACCGAGTAAAGAAGTTAATATTTCTGAATGGGAATCGATTGAAGAAGAAAACATAGCTGATGAAAAAGAACAGCAACCAGTTATGTTTGTACTTCAAGTTGGCTCCTTCAAACAATATCAATCTGCCGATGAAATAAAAGCAAAACTCGCCTTAATGGGAGTCACTGCTGATATTCAACGCGTAGTTATAAATGGCCAAGATGTCCGTCATCGTGTTCGAGTTGGTCCATATAAGAATTCTAATAAACTACAACAAGCTCGTGATCGCTTATTAGCCAACGATTTGGATTTCATGCTGTTAAAGCTGAAAATGGAAGATATATAAAGATAAGCTATTATGACTTCTACTCCTGAAAAAATTGGTAAATACCGGATAATAGAAGAAGTGGGGCGAGGCAGCATGGGCTCTGTCTATTCAGCGCATGATCCTTTTGCCGACAAAGAAGTAGCCATTAAACTTGCGCACCCTCAGTATGTAAATGAAAAAGAAACCGGCGAACGTTTCAAAAAACTTTTCTTCAACGAAGCACAAGCTGCCGGTGTATTAAGCCACCCGAGCATATTAAATATATTTGATGCCGATATTGATGGAGAAAATTGCTACCTTGTTATGGAGTATATTCGTAACGCTAAAACGTTGGATCAATATTGCAAACCTGACTCACTCCTGTCTGTTCGTGAGGTAGTTGGCATCATCTATAAGATAGCTAAAGCGCTTGATTATGCACATCGTCAAGGCATCATCCACCGAGATATAAAACCTAACAATATTCTACAAACAGAATCATTCGATATAAAAATCGCTGATTTCAGTATTGCCATGATCATTCGTGAAGATTTTCTGGAAACACAGTTCCATGGTTTCCTGGGTTCGCCACTCTATATGTCACCGGAACAAATCAATGAATGGCAAATATCGACGAATACCGACATTTTTTCTCTCGGCATCGTAATGTACGAGATGTTAACCGGACACCACCCGTTCAAAGCAGACAACTTGAGCGCGATAAGCAAAAAAATAACAGGTGAAAAACCACTTTCATTGAGTGAGTTTAGAAATGATGTGCCTGAAGGTCTTGAATATGCTTTAAATCGCATGCTCAAGAAAAAACCTGATAAGCGTTATAACATGGGTTTGGATTTGGCTGCGGATTTAGCATTAATTTTTGAAGATCTTGATAGCGTAGACAATCAGGATTCATTGCGTGATAAGTTTGAAACTATACAAAGTCTGGGATTCTTCCAAGGATTCACTGATTCGGATATATGGGAATTAATTCGGGCCTGTGACTGGCACAAATACCCAGCAAATACCCATATTATTACCGAAGGTGAGGAAGACCATTCTTTTTACATCGTATTATCAGGTGTAGTAAAAGTAGAAAAAAATGGACAACAGCTTGATTCATTACAAGAAGGCGACTGTTTTGGTGAAATGGGCTATTTAGCAAAGGCCAAACGTTCTGCCTCTGTTATTGCAAAAACAGACGTTTCATTAATACAAGTTAATTCCTCGACATTAGATCGAGCTGCTGAAGGAACTCAGCTGCGTTTTCTAAAGGTATTTGTAAAAACCTTGATTGGTCGCCTAGCAGATACTTCATCAATTCTCACTCAAACTGGTGAATTCAACTAGAAATTAAACAAGCTAACTTGTCATTTTCAGGTGACAAATTAAAGTGAGTAGTTCATGCTACGTTTTAGTGTACTATTTACACTGGGAACATAAGCTAAACTAATGATAATTCTAGAAATAAGACCATCTATTTAGGTTTGCTAAAATTGTCATACATGGATGTAAATAATAAAAATCAATGATTTAGTGTAAAAATCTAAGTTTAGTTCTAATATTATGGAAGAAATATAGACAGAATTTCAATATGAGCGATCCTAAACAAAAAGTAGTGGTTGTCGATGATAATGCGACTGTTCGTAAGTTATTTGAGAGGAGTACTGAAAATCTTTCCCTCGACTTAATGACTTATGATTCTGCAGACAGTGCCATGAAATATCTCACAGAGAATAAGCCAAATCTATTGTTTCTTGACATTATTATGCCTGACAAGGATGGACTCACTTTTTTACAGGAGTTAAGAAAGTTACCTCTTCACAGAGACACGCCTGTGATAATGATTACTTCAAAAGACTATGCGCAAGATAGAACCGTTGCAAATGAACTCGGAGCATTAGAATTTATCACCAAACCGATGCCAATGAGAGCAATAACGGATATAATCCTCAAACACATTAATAACGATAATCCTTACTAATTAGTAAATAATAAACGCATGGCAAAATCCTATCTCCGCTTTTGGGGCGTACGAGGATCGTATGCCTCACCATTTCCAACCCATTTAAAGGTTGGCGGCAACACATCTTGTGTTGAAATTAGTGTGGATGAGCATACCGTTATCTGCGATGCAGGTACTGGAATTATTCCCCTCGGCAATAAACTTGCCGCCGAATCTAAAACAAAAGACGTCCTAATTGTATTAACTCATTATCATTGGGATCATATATGCGGCCTGCCATTTTTTGTACCGGCATTTATTCCTGACTGGAAAATAAATTTCTTTGGCCCAGGTGAATCAATTCAGGAAATAAAACAAAATCTGGATTCTCAAATGCAAGCGCCTTATTTTCCAGTAGGAACTGAAACATGGATGGCCAACATTAATTACATAGAACCTAGAGAAACAAAGATTAGTCGTGGGCCAATCGATATCAGTTATTACGGCGTTCATCACCCCGGTATTACCTACGGATATAAAATCAAAGCCGCTAACAAAACTATTATTTATGTTTCTGATAACGAATGTCAGTTTCTTGATAAATCGATCAAGCAAAAAATGACGGAGTTTAGCGAAGAAGAACAACAAATGTTCGAAGCAATGAACCGTGAAGAATACGAATATGAATTAGAATCTATTCAAGGCGCTGATATTCTTATTCATGATGCTCAATATACACCCGAAGATTACGAGACCAAACGCGGTTGGGGACACTCATGTTACGTTGACGTCGTAAACTATGCTATCGATGCCAAAGTTAAAGAACTCTATCTTTATCATCATGATCCTTATAATGACGATGACGCCATCGATAAGATTTACGAAAAGTGTCAGGAAATCATCCAAAATCGTAATGCATCGTTAAAATGTTTTATCGCACGAGAAGGCATGGAAATTGATCTCGAATAACACGATTTAATTTGTATTACTGCAATATCAATGGAAGTCCTACTCAATGGTGATTCTCACTCAATAGATGAAACTAGTACTATTGAGAATCTAATTACAAGTTTAAAACTAAGCGGTAAATTTGCTATAGAAATAAATCAACATATCATTCCTCGAAGTGAATATCTCAGCACTGAACTACATGCCGGAGATAAAATCGAAATCGTAGAAGCCATTGGCGGCGGTTAAATACCCCTGCAAAATATATCATATGTCACATTCAAATAAAGATAGTCTTACTATAGCAGGCGTTAATTTTGATTCTCGACTTTTAGTCGGTACCGGAAAATATAAAGATCCGGAAGAAACAAAAAATGCTATCGAAGCCAGTGGTGCTGAAATAATTACAATCGCAATACGTCGAACGAATATTGGTCAAAACAAAGATGAACCGAATTTATTAGATATAATTTCACCAAATGATTATACGCTCTTACCTAACACCGCAGGTTGTTACGATGTAGATTCAGCCGTTAGAACATGTAAGTTAGCGAGAGAATTATTAGATGGTCATGATCTCATCAAACTCGAGGTACTCGGAGATGAAAAGACGCTTTTTCCCGATATTCCACAAACATTAGAGGCTGCGAAACAACTCGTCGATGACAATTTTAAAGTGATGGTCTACACCACAGATGACCCAATTATGGCAAAACGACTTGAAGAGATTGGATGTGTTGCAGTTATGCCGCTTGCTGCACCAATTGGCTCTGGTCTAGGTATTAGAAACCCTTATAACATACGTACTATCATCGAAAATGCATCTGTGCCTATCATTGTTGATGCTGGTGTCGGTACCGCATCGGATGCGGCAATTGCGATGGAACTTGGCTGTGATGGTGTACTGATGAATACAGCTATCGCTGAAGCTAAAAAACCAGTTCTAATGGCCAGTGCAATGAAAAAAGCCATAGAGGCAGGTAGAGAAGCTTACCTGGCTGGTAGAATGCCAAGGCGTGCTTATGCTAGCGCTTCTTCACCATTAGATGGTCGTTTTTTTTGATCGTACTATAAAAACCATTTCTTTTAATTTTCTTGAACGATAACCAACCTAGAAATAGAACTATACGTAGTTTTGTAAAACGTGATAGTCGACTAACCAAGTCACAACAACTGGCATTGGATAATCATTGGCATAAACACGGCGTCGAATTTTCCTCTAACACATTAAATCTTGAAGCATTATTCAAAAGAAAGGCGCCTATTGTCATGGATATTGGTGTTGGTACAGGTGATACAACATTTTTTCATGCCCAATCACATCCTGAAAATAATTATCTGGCAATTGAAGTTCACAAACCCGGCATAGGTCGATTACTCAATACAATAGAATCAAAGAATTTATTAAATATTAAGATTATTAATCATGATGTTGTTGATGTCTTACAAGAACAAATTCCAAACGATACATTAAGTCAGATATTCATTTTTTTTCCAGATCCGTGGCCAAAGAAAAAACATCACAAGCGTCGACTTATTAATCATGACTTGCTCAGACTACTTAAGAAGAAAATCACAAGCAATGGCAGATTACATATTGCAACAGATTGGAAAGATTACGCGAATCATATACAAGCATTGTGTGATGATGATCCAGAACTTTTCAATCTGACAGGTACTAATCAATCTGCACCTCGCCCAAACTGGCGCACTAAAACTCGTTATGAATTACGTGGAATAAAACTAGAACATGATGTTTGGGATTTTTGTTATGC
>JAJFKK010000042.1 GCA_021773245.1 Gammaproteobacteria bacterium
CGATTTTATTAATAGTTGCTTATCTTGTTTTTTATCACTCAGCGGATTAAATCGATATCTATTATGGGAATTAATCAGCTCAAGATATTTATCTGACTTTGCTGATGGTAAAATACGTTTTACCCATTTACTTAAGGTTTCTCCGGGAAGCCTGTTATCTGCATCTTGCTCTAGACTCTTAATAAGAGAGTATATAGGAGAATCTTCTCCAAAACGTTTTATGTTCTTATTTGTAAATGATTTAACTTTTTTATTTTTGTCGATACGTTTTTTCTTGTAAAAACGCCAAGATAAAAAAACTATAAAAGAAATGAGTAACCATTGTATCGAATCATTTGATTGCGCTTTCGACTCAAATTCGATACCTGTTAATTTGTAACGTATCCAGGAAAAAAAATCTATTAACGGTTCTAGAATGGTACTGTCTTCTGCTTCCATCGGCGCCCATGTTGATGGGGTTGTGTCCATGTTATACCATTTGCCGTTGAGGTAATATTTTATCCATGAATGGGCATGGCGTGCACGGACAAGATAGGTTTTTTGCCATGCACTATATTCCTGTACTGAATAACCAATAGTGTAACGTGTTGGAATTCCTGCTTCGCGTAATAATAATGCTGTCGCTGTCGCAAAATATTCACAATGTCCTTTTTTATCTTTAAATAAAAACTTAGTTAGATATTGTCCCTTTGTGTAAAGTTGATTTTGTGTAACTGAGTAATAAAAATTATCATTAAAATAACGAGTTACAATATTAATAATTTCTTCTGGTTCTTTAGAATAAAGATCCAGTTCTTTCGCTACTTGTTTAAAATCATTTTTGTAGTTTAGAGGTATTATTAAATCATCAGCAATGGGCTTAGCTTCATTGTGAACGGCATTGGAGGTTCCTAATTTATAACTTATTAAACCTTTTTGAGCTTCAATTTTTATTGAACCATAAGAGCTGGTTTTGACTTGAGTAATATCTTTGCCTGACAGTGTATTAATGTTATCAGGGACAGGGATTATCGAGGAATGACGTTGTAGGTACATAGCTATACCGTAATGATCTATATCGTCTAATTGTTTGTTGATGCGCCATTCATTTATTGTCGGTGTTTTTTCTATTGGGCCGAATTCTACTTTTGGATTGCGCCATGTTCCATGCTCATATTTGCTATAAGATGTTTCGCGAAAATAAAGTGGCGTAGATAATACTTTGTCTGTCTTAACTCTAAAAACAACACGGTCTGATAATTTTAATCTACCTAAGGCACCAATATATGTAATGGTGCGATTTGAGTCCCTGCTTGTAAAACCATATTGTTCGAAGAGATCTAAAAACCATATTTGTGCGTTAGCTTGTAATTGTTGTATGCCTTGTTGCGTTAAGAATGATAGCAGTACAACGCAAATAAGAGGAACGATCCAGTATACTAATGAATAGTGCTTAGGCCTTAACATCCATAATGCCCATGCAATGATTAAGCAGATTGAAAAGAAAAAATACTCATTATATTTATTGCCTGAACTGGCGGATATAAGGCAAAGAAATAAGTAGGGCAAGCTGATATTCGTTTCATAAAGTATGTTTGTGCCAGCATTGTTTCCTAGTCGACGTATACTGATGAATAATGCAGAAGTTTTAATGCTATTTTGAATGCTATAATTTTGAGCAAGCATAAGCATAAATAGCACAAAAGGGAGTAACTCAAGAATTTTGTATATGCCTTGGAATGAATGGTTCACGAAGAGATAAATAGTCACGACAAAAAATATTACGCCACTAATATCAGCAAGTTGATTTATGTCTTTGTCGCTAAAGTTAATGCGCCATTTGATAAAGTAGGGCAGCTCTAACAATATTCCCATAATGACAGCATAAAGAAGAAAATCTGTTTGCCATCCCCATAGAAGCAAACTCGCTAAAATTAAACCCGGTGAGGCCGGTTTTAATTTGTTCTCAACTGTTTTTATTATTGGTGTGTTCATCTTTTAATTAAGTTGGTCGAGGTCTTGTTGCAAGCTGTCGTGATGAATTATGTTTAACTCTATTGACGGCGGCACGTCATTGATATCGATTTCTTTCGAGTCTGTAATAACTAAAACTTTTACAGGAATATTGAATTCAGAAAGTACATTTAAAATTTCTTTACGTTCATCATTTAAATCAAGAAAAATACAGATTAATCCGCTGCATTCATGCCTGTAATCTTTAAGCATTAATTCCATGTCTTTTATGTTGGATTCGTAAGCAGGGTTTATGCAAGCAAGTACTTCCAAAATGTTCTCTGTGCCACCTAACCCACGCCCTGATGTGAAACGATAGGTGTTATTGCCAATAAACATTAAATCAAGCAGAGTCTCCTGTTCTTTTTGAGAAGACATGAAAGATGCAGCTATGGAAACAGCATCTTCGAAAATATCTTCATTTTTATTATTAAGATAGTTATCAAGAATCAATCCGTAACGAACAAAAAATTCATCGTTATATTCTTTTACGACAGGGTTATTTGTTTTAGCAAAACTTTTCCAGTGAATAGAGCGAAGAGGGTCTCCCGGACGGTAATCACGTAAGGAAATAAACTCCTGTGAATCGCCTGTCGAAGAAGCGTTATTTACACCTCCTCTTTGATATGTTCGCTTCCCTTGTATATTTAAGGATGATGTTTTATATAGTTTTGGCAGGATTAATAAGCTATCTTTATCTTTGAATAATTTTTGCGCTTGAAACAATCCAAATGGATCAGCTTGTGCCAACCGTATACTTTTAAAGTTCAGATAACCTCTACGTAAAGGCGTTAATTGTATGTGTTCTTCAGAAGTACTATTTTCAGCAATATAATCGATTGAAACAGGTGGGATAGAACCGCCACGACATTTTTGCATTGTATTTACAAGACGAGGGTAACCAATGAAACGATCAATGCGATTGCGAGTTTTATCAAGCGGATCTTGCGTTTTGGCAAATTCATCAATTGTTGGAAACGGTGTGTTTAGATCGTCAATAAGTATGAGGCCCTTACGTGGCTTTCTATTTTTGTTTTTAATAATGCAAGAATAATATAATGGTGTGCCCACCGTGCCGTAGTCTGGCAATATTCGTTCTATCGAAAATTTTCCACGAAAGAAAATCGACAGACTGATTGATGTCAGTAACAATAATAAAGTGATAGAGAAAATTTGAAATGATAGTGTTGTACGTGTATCGAAACCAAATACAGCAGAAACAGGAATTATCAAAAGTATTAGCAAACCGGCAGGGGTAAATCGATGCCGCATCCATTGATTTAATCTGTAAGCTAGCTTGAAGTTTGCAAACAGGAACTTACGTAACATGATAATTCTGACTTATGTCTAAATGGGAACAGGAATACTGCTTAAAATATTTTCAATTATTTGTTCACTACTGTTTCCAGAGAAACGACTTTGCGAATTCATCATTATTCGATGTGAAATTACAGTTACGGCGATTTCCTGCACATGATCGGGTGTCACATAGTCTAAGCCGTCGAATAGTGCTAAAGCTTGTGCTGCTTTCATTAGAGAGATTGAAGCGCGTGGGCTTGCTCCATTAATAATGCCTTCAGTTTCACGTGTCGCTCTAACAATATTAACCATGTAATGTTTAACCTCATCACTAATATTAACTTTGTTTACTTGCTCCTTTAGACGAATAACGTCTTCTTTGTTGATGCAAGGTGTTAGGTTTTCAACTGAATTGAGTTCATTTTGCCCATCTAGAATGGCTATTTCTTCTTCTTCAGAGACATAACCCAAACCAAAGCGCATTGCGAAACGATCCATTTGTGCTTCAGGTAGAGGATAAGTGCCGTGATATTCAACGGGGTTTTGGGTCGCAATAACAAAAAATAATTCATCGAGTTTATATTGATTGCGTTCAATGCTGACCTGTCGTTCACCCATTGCTTCTAGTAAAGCAGATTGAGTTCGTGGAGAAGCTCGATTAATTTCATCAGCCAACAAAATATTGCTGAAAATTGGCCCAGGGTGGAATTCGAAATCTTGATCACGTTGATTAAATATAGAAACACCAAGTATATCTGTAGGTAATAGATCAGGAGTAAACTGAATTCTTTGGAAATCAACATCAATTGATTTAGCTAACGCTTTTGCCATCGTTGTTTTGCCGGTGCCAGGAACATCCTCTAGTAATATATGTCCATTACTGAAAAATGCGGCGAGTAATTTCCTTATTGACGTAGACTGTCCTTGTATTACTTTTTCAATATTGGCAAAGAGTTTTTGATATATTTCTATGTCTGACATGATATGTATGAAATATGTTTATCTAATCGAATCTTAAGACTATCAAAACGGGAGTTTGAACACACATGTTTAGCAAGAAAATTGAGACAAAAGCCACTATTCATGAGCTGATAGCTTCTCGTTGGAGCGGACGAGCTTATGATTCCGATAAACGGGTGTCACAAGAGCAAATTATTTCATTAATAGAAGCTGCGCGCTGGGCGCCGTCGTGTTTTGGTGATCAACCTTGGCGTTTTATTGTCTTTAATAAGGCAACAAATGAGGCTGCTTGGAGAAAAGCATTAGATTGCTTAGTAGAAGGTAATCGTTCCTGGGCTAAAGATGCACCATTATTATTCTTATCTTGCGCGGATTCAGTCTTGTCACAAAATGGAAAACCAAATCGATGGGCACAATATGACACTGGTGCAGCAACTGAAAACTTATGCCTGCAAGCAGCGGCCTTAGGACTTATGGTGCATCAAATGGGTGGTTTTGATGCAGATAAGAGCAGAGATATTTTCGCTATCCCTGATCAGTTTACACCTATGGCTATGATGACTGTCGGTTATCAACTTGCTGAAGATGATATCCCTGAAGATATTAAGGAAAGAGAATACAACGAGCGACAAAGAAATTCTCTCGAGGACAATTTCTTTGATGGTACATGGGATGTGCCTATAAAATAATTGTTGTTTAGATTAATTTTAAATTTCAATACAAACTCTAATTCTTTTCTGTGACTAATAAGAGTCAAAATCGAACCTTTTGGTTGTTAGCTGGGCCAATGATTATTGGCAATGTCAGCTTGGCCTTACTAGGCCTCGTCGATACGGCTGTAATTGGGCATTTAGACACGGCTGTTTATCTGGGTGGTGTTGCTGTTGGTACGGTGATCTTTGATTTCTTGTATTGGGGCATGGGTTTTTTACGCATGGGCACAACAGGTATTGTTGCCCAAGCTTCAGGAAAGCAAGACGCAACTGAAGTACGTACTATTTTAATGCAATCAATACTTGTTGGTTTAAGTATTGCGATCTTAATTCTCCTGTTTCAAAAACCAATTTTTAATTTTGGGCTTTCATTCCTGGAAGGTAGTTCTGACGTTAAGCATTACGCTATGGTTTATTGCCAATGGATGATTTGGGGTATGCCGGCCTTAATGATTTTATTTTCTGTTAACGGTTGGCTATTAGGAACGCAAAATGCAATTTCTGTTTTGTATATTGGCATTGTTGCAAATGTATTGAATATCATTCTTGATATCATCTTCGTAGTTTATATGGATATGGATGTGAGAGGAGTAGCGCTGGCTACTGTTATTTCTCAATACAGCGGTGTCATCATGGCATTTTTTATTATTAATAAACAATTAAGAAATCAATCAGGTGAATGGTTACTGGAAAAAATCTTTAATGTCGAAAAATTACAAAAATTTTTAAGCTTAAATCAGGATATTTTTATTCGAACAATTTGTTTGATATTAGTGTTTTCATTTTTTACCCGAGAAAGTGGAAAGCATGGTGATCTAGTCCTTGCTGCAAATTCGATATTACTGAAGTTTTATTTATTAATGGCGTTAGCCCTAGATGGCTTTAATCATGCGGCTGAAGCTTTAGTAGGGAAAGCGATAGGTGAGAAAGACAAAAAGCTTTTTAATCAAGTAGTAACATTAACACTGAAATGGTCATTAGCCTTCGGACTATTTTTTACATTACTTTATTGGATAGCTGGAAAAGGAATGATCTATCTATTGACTGATATCGACTCCGTTCGAGAAATTGCATTGATATATTTACCTTGGATGATGGCTTTACCTTTGGTTTCTGTCTGGTGTTTCTTGTTAGATGGTGTTTTTATCGGCGCCACACGTGGGAAGGAAATGAGGAACTCGATGCTGATTTGTACTTTTGTTTTCTTTTTGCCAATTTGGTATGTTTTTCAATTCATGGGGAATCATGGATTATGGTTGGCATTCACCTTATTTATTGCAGTGCGTGGAATTACCTTAGGGTTTTCTTATTATCAAATAGAACGACGTGAAAGTTTTATAAAAACAAGTAAATAAGATTACTAGCTTGAAAACGATCTTCTTACAGTACACATGATTCACTTTTTCTTGCTCGACTATTTTACGCCTAATTTTTATTCTCAATCAACTGACTGTAATAATTAATAATGTAAATATTGCTTTAAAAAATCGATACAGATTAGAAATCTGCTCTGATTGTCAAACTAATTCTATCTTCGTCAAAATCCTCTCTTAAAAATCGTTTGCTGTATTCAATATTGCCGCTGATGCCATTTTTATTGAAATAGCGAACACCCGTTGTCATCAAAATATCATCATTGTCATTTGAAGCTTGTGGGCCGGTTGCGATTGTGATTTCTTTTAATTGAAAATCATATTGATAAGATAAATTAACAAATGGTTCATAATTATCCCAACTGTAGGCAACATCACTTGCGATACTCACAGAGCCCAATTTTGTTCGGCTAGTATCAACAACTATTGCATTACTCTCTGTATAGCTATCTATATTACTAGTCGCAAACGAGGCACCAACACGACCACCAATAATCCAGTTATCATAAAAAGTAATACCGTTTAGGTTTAGTGCGCCAAACCATCTGTCTGCATTCGGTGAGCTAGTAATTTGAGTTGTTGATCCTCCTGGTGCGATGCGAAATTGGTCATATTCAACTCTCGAGTAACCTAAAGCAAAATCAACACTTAAGCTATCCGATAATAATGCGCCAAAATAAGGGGCTATTGTGTAAGTATCAGTATCCTGTTGACCACGGTTGAAGGTGGTATCAATATCACCAACATCATAACCAAAAGCAACGCCCAGTACGGTATTGTCCCAAAAGCCAAAATCAATTCCACCAAGGAAACTATGATTACTGCCGTCAAATGCGGTACTACTCAGATCATTTTCGTAATCGCTATAAGAATAGCTACCCCATACACCGTAGGGAACTGCAGTGCCGTCACCGGCATTCAGACCAGTAGCACCACCTATTTTGAATCCATTATCAGAAACACGAGGGCCTCCTGAAAATCCCACTCCGCTCAAAGCTCCTGAAATGTGGCTGCTAACATCTGAAATTGTACCCTGAACCTGAGTATTGAATAAGGCAGCTTCTGTAACTGTACTACTAGAAGTAACCTCAGGAACGATAACATTACTGCCGCTAACAAGAGTGGCAGACCCATTGCTTGAAAACGTACAGCCGCCACCAAAATCACCTGTTGAGTTGAAAGTTAGTGTAGTTCCACTTAGTGTTGCAGAGAATGAAGTAAATGTACCAATATTGCCGGCAGTATCTTGTAGTCCACCACTGATACCGGTAAGCGTATTCCCAGAAATTGAGTTTGTGCCAGTAAAACTCACAGTTGAGCCATCAGATGTGGCCTTACTAGTCCCCGTTAGGGTAACAATATTGCCATTCAGGCCTGAGATAGTTGAAGCATACGCGCCAGTAAAAGGACCGGCAGCACAAGTACCTAATAGCGTTACATTATCTGTTCCTACAAAAGTTCCTAAAAAATCTTCATTACTGGTAGTTGCCCAAGCAGGCATGTTTGACAAAAATATTAGTGTGCAGGCTGCTATTAACCGGATGTAATTTTCCATGTATCTCATTACTTCCTCCCCTAGAAGTATTCCATGATTTAAAATCTTAAGATCGAGTTATTATATCTAATCACTAATATATACATAATATAACAATATAAATAAAGAAAATTTTGACAAAACCTGCTTTGTTTACGTATTTTAATCATGTTTTAACTTTTTACTTTTCAGTCTGTTCCGATGTTTTTCTAGTGAAACGGATAATATTTCTGCGATCTCGTTTACTTGGTCTGCCAATGGTTCTTGGGAAGTAAGCTGTATCCGCTTTGATTTGCACTTTTGGTTTCTTTTACCAATTTGCTATGTTTTTCAATTCATGGGGAATCATGGATTATGGTTGGCATTCACCTTATTTATTGCAGTGCGTGGAATTACCTTAGGGTTTTCTTATTATCAAATAGAACGACGTGAGAGTTTTATTCCTGTTTAGTGATTAAGTTATTCGTCACCACCATTTTGCTTAATTCTTGTAAAGCGTATGATTTCGCGTCGATTACGTTTTGTT
>JAJFKK010000043.1 GCA_021773245.1 Gammaproteobacteria bacterium
GTTGTTCTATATCAATTTCAACTTGATCAATTGGCGAGGTTTTATCACGACGATAACTGTCGATATGCAAATTAATTGCGATTCGATATAACAAAGCGACTGGTGCACGTAAGTCTTTGCAAACAACTTGAATGAATTTCAGGAAAGCTTCTGAAAGAAGATCATAAGCGCCATCTTCGCTACAGCCTCTGTTTTTTAAAAACTGCCAGAGCCTTGGGGATTCAGATCGATAGAATTTACTAAATGCAGTTTGATCTGCATCTTTGCAGTATTGTTCGAGTAATTGTTTTGCTGAGTTCTGCATAGTCACTTTTTCTACGCAAAAAATGTTTATAAATTACATCTCGGATTTAGGCTCACGTGCCAAAAGAGTTTGCACCGCTTCGCGTGGCGAACAGTCCGATTGCAAAACCTTATTAACCTGTTCGGTAATCGGCATTTCAATTTTATATTTCTTTGCCAACTCACTGACTTCTTTTGCTGTTTTCAACCCTTCAATTGCCTGTCCAATTTTATCGCTGGCTTCCTGAATAGATAATCCGTCAGCTAATAATAAACCTAATCTTCGATTACGTGATTGGTCATCTGTACAGGTTAAAACCAAATCACCCAAGCCTGCTAAACCCATAAAGGTTTCCTGCTTAGCGCCCATGGCTAAACCTAATCGCATAATTTCATTCAATCCACGCGTAATTAAAGCCGAGCGAGTATTTGCTCCAAAACCCAATCCATCGGCTATGCCTGCCGCAATCGCCATCACATTCTTAACTGCACCACCGATTTGAACGCCGATATAGTCTGTATGGGTATAAATTCTAAAAACATCACTATGAAATAAATCAGAAAATGATCGTGCCGTTTCAATATCTTTCGCGGCAATTGTCACAGCCGTAGGCAATCCTTTGGCTACTTCTTTTGCAAAAGAAGGTCCTGACAGGATCGCAACAGAACAACCTTCCAATTCTTCTTCAACAACTTGATGATTTAATTTTTGTGTGCCGGGCTCAAATCCTTTACAGGCTAAACAAACACTGACATCAGAAAATGATTTAAGTAACTGCAAACTACTACGTAGTCCATGACATGGAACAGCATTCACCACCCTTTTAATATCAATAGGTGCTTGCTCAATTGAGTCAATCGGGAAAAGGTTATCTGGAAATGAGACGTCAGGTAGGTACCGCTTATTACATTTATCTGTTTTTAAATTACCAATAAGTTCTGAATCAATATCCCATAAATAAACTGAATATTGATTGCGCGCTAACGCTAAAGCCAGTGCAGACCCCCATGAACCAGCGCCTAGTACTAATACTGACTGTGCTGTCATATGTCTCTATACCTAATGCGTCGTGCCTGATTCAGGCTGTTGCTCTGCTTGCTGCTGTTGTGCATACAAAGCATCGAAATTGACTGGTGAAAGTAAAAGTTGTGGAAATCCGCCTCGAGTGACAATGTCCGACACAGCTTCACGTGCAAATGGAAATAATATATTGGCACAAACGGTGGCGAGCATACGTTCGACAACATCATCTGGAATATTTTTAATAAAAAATATACCTGCCTGATTAATCTCTACCAGATAAGCTGTTTTATCTTCAAGCTTAACGGTTAATGTAATAGACAGCACAACATCAAAGAGATTTTCACCAACCGGTGTCGCTTCATTGGTCATGTGCATATCAACCAAAGGTTTCCATTCCATTTTAAATACTTCAGGCGAATTTGGTGTTTCAAATGAAAGATCTTTTACATAAACTTTCTGAATTGAAAACTGTGCATCAGGAAATTCTTGTGGTTTATTTGCTTCTTCAGCCATGATGTTATTTTGATCCCTTAGTTAAAGGTAAATTCGCCGTTTGCCATGACAAGATGCCTCCCTTTAAACAGTATGCTTTTTCAAAACCTTCGTTCATCAATTTACGTACTTCTTTAATAGAAATTGAACCACTAGCACAACAAAAGATAACGCCTTTATCTTTAAATTTTTTCAGCTTATCAAGTTGATTACCAAGATCGTCAACATTAATATGTATCGCATCAATAATATGCCCACCTTCAAATTCTTTTTGTGATCGTATATCAATAACTTGCGCATCTTCACGGTTAATTAAACGTGTCACGTCGTCAGGCAACAACAACTTAACGCCACTCAGTACATCACCATAAAAATTCCAGACTAGTAACATCAATATGGAAAGTAATAGTGAAAATAAAAATAAGTGGTTACCCACAAATTCAGAAAATTGTCCCATTGAATAATCTCTTCTCTCGGCAGTATTTTAGTAGGCTGAATGATACGTTATATCGTCATTTGAAAAAACAATTCAATTAGAATATTGATTTACCTAAAATTGGATGGAAACCCGCAGGACAATAGATAAGCGACTGACTTTCATGTTAATATCCGCGCACATTAAAATTTAAGTTTACGGGTTATTAACTCATTACTCACAAGCTCTTTTGCCCATATTTATTGCATAATAAAATTGCAGTCACCACTGTCACTCTATTTTCTGTTGAATCCAGCCATTATTTTCAAAATTCCTGATGCCCGTAACACATAAGCCAACAATATTAATCGTCCTTGACGGTTGGGGTCACACTGATAATACCGTTTATAACGCCATTTATTCAGCCCACAAACCAAACTGGGATAAAATTAATAATGAATACCCCAATACGTTGATAAGTGCATCAGGCATAGATGTTGGCCTGCCCGCATCACAAATGGGCAACTCTGAAGTGGGTCATATGAATATTGGTTCGGGTCGAATCGTCGATCAGGAATTCACTCGTATAACCCGTGCGATGAAAGATGGTAGTTTTTATAACAATGAAAGCCTAAATACGGCATTTAAAAGCGCGGCAAAAAATAATAAAGCGGTTCATTTATTAGGCTTACTGTCTCCCGGTGGCGTTCATAGTCATGAAAAACACATATTTGCCTTAATGGAATTAGCCGCCAAATGTGATGTCAAAAAACTTTACCTACATGCGTTTCTAGATGGACGAGATACTCCACCTAAAAGTGCTGTCGAATCGATTCATAAAGCCCAATTAAAAATGAAGGAATTAGGCATAGGTCGTTTCGCTTCAATAATTGGCCGAATATTCGCCATGGATCGCAATAAACGCTGGGATAGAACCCAAATTGCTTATGACTTAATTAGCCAGGGTAAATCGGACTACCAGTCTATTGATCCATTCATTGCTGTTGATATGGCTTATGCCAGAGAAGAAACGGATGAATTTATTAAACCAACATCAATAGTCGGAAATGGCGAAGAAGCAATTACAGTCAATGATGGTGATGTTGTCATCTTTGCTAATTACCGTGCCGATCGTGCCCGTCAATTATCTCGCGCGTTTACAAAACCTGAATTCAAGGCTTTTGAACGCGAACGAACCCCAAAGCTGGCTGCGTTTGTTAGTTTGACTTCTTATAAAGCGAATTATGAATTTCCCGTGGCATTTCCACCGGTCAAACTCAAAAACGTGTTTGGTGAATATATTTCTAACTTGGGCTTAAAACAGCTTCGAATTGCTGAGACAGAAAAATATGCACATGTCACTTTCTTCTTCAATGGCGGTGAAGAACGTGTCTTTGAAGGTGAAGACCGTATCTTGGTTCCTTCGCCTCATGTAGAGACTTATGATCAAGAACCTGAAATGAGTGCTAAAGAAATTACTGAACATTTAATCGAATCAATAAAAAGTCAAAAATATGATGCGATTATCTGCAATTATGCGAATGCGGATATGGTTGGACACACCGGTAATTTTAAAGCGACGATATCGGCAATAGAAACCATTGATAAATGTCTTGGTAAAGTCATTAAATGCGCACAAGAAGTTGGTGGTGAAATTATTATTACTGCTGATCATGGTAATGCCGAACAATTAAAAGCTTATACAACAGAAAAAATTAAATCTCAGGCACACACTGCTCATACCAACAACCTTGTCCCATTAATTTACATTGGTCGTCCAGCAAAATTTCTTCCTGACACAGGTTCTTTGTCTGATATTTCACCCACTTTGCTACACATAATGGGAATACCTCAACCAGAGGAAATGACTGGAACGACACTGTTAAAATTAACGGATGAAACAACTGCAAACGTTGATGAAAAATAACTTATTTCTAATTCAACCTTCAAATAAAGTTATTTGCTTTTGCTGTCACCTATTACTTTCCATTTCATTAATATCTTACGCTGCGGCAGAACAGCCGGACGCAAAAAAAGCATCAGAACTTAAAGATATTCGGACTCGAATAAAAGATGTCGAAACACGAATTAAAGGTGCTCAGGATGAAGCTGAAAAATTGCAAAAGGAATTACGCGAAAATGAGATCACAACTGCAGAAACATTGACTCGCCTACATGATTTCGAATTAAACATATCAAAAAAACATGCTGAACTTGAAGAACTTAAGTTTGAACAAGCAGAACATGAAGCAGCGCTTAAACAAGAAAAAGAAAAACTAAAATATCAAATTCGTTCTGCTTACCAAATGGGTCGAAATGATTATATTAAGTTGATGCTAAATCAGGAAGATCCTGCTTTAGTTGGTCGTGCTCTAGCTTATTATGACTATCACAATAAAGCACGTTCTGAACGTATTGGACAAGTTCAACATACACTCATTAATATTGAACAGATTCAGTCTTCCATTATTGATCAAACAACTCAACTTGAAACCCTTAAAGCAGAACATGAAACTAAACTGCAAAATTTTCATCAATATCGTGCTACCCGACGCGATATTATTGCTCGTCTTCAAAATGATATAGAACAACAGGGTATAGAGCTGCATACCTTGCAAGAAAACGAACGAGAACTTGGAAAGCTTTTTCAAGGCCTAGAGCAAGAACAAGCCGTTACTATTGAAATGTTTGAGGACATGCCTCCTTTTGATACATTAAAAGGAAGTTTAATTTGGCCAGCTAAAGGCAAGTTATTAAAAAAATTTGGTGCTAGTAAAAAAGGAGGAAACCTAAAATGGCAGGGTGTTTTAATTGATGCTGAGACTGGCACCAGTGTAAAAGCAATAAGCACAGGTAAAATTGTTTTTGCTGATTGGTTTCGCAACCTTGGCTTATTGGTCATCATTGATCATGGCGATGGTTATATGAGTCTCTATGGGCATAATCAGAATCTATTAAAAAATACCGGTGATTGGGTACTTGCAGGTGAAAAGATTGCAACCGTTGGCGATAGTGGTGGTCAAAGCGATACCGCATTATATTTTGAGATTAGAAAAGGTGCTGAACCCTTAAACCCGTCCCGTTGGTGCAGAGGATAGCAACTTAAAGGTTGTCACGAATAGACTGGCACGAGTATGCTTAAACCTTACTGAATCAATAACAATTGATAAATTACGTACTATCGGCTTGAATGGAGTAGAGCATGTATAAAATGAAATACTTGGTAATCACGTTTTTACTGTCGGTTTTCTCGACGTCTTTTGTACTTGCAAACACTGAAGAAAGTACTGAGTCAGATACTCTGCCCCTAGATGAGCTACGCACCTTCACTGAAGTTTTTGCCAAAGTTAAAAGTGATTATGTTGAACCCATCAACGATAGAAAATTAATAGAAAATGCAATTAGAGGCATGCTTGAAGGACTCGATCCACATTCAGCATACTTAGACAAAAGCTCTTATCAGGAATTACAAGAAGGCACATCTGGTGAATTTGGTGGACTCGGTATCGAAGTCGGAATGGAAGATGGCTATGTCAAGGTTATATCTCCAATAGATGGCACTCCTGCTGCAGAATCAGGAATAGAGCCAGGTGACTTAATTATTCGATTGGATGAAAAGTCAGTACGCGGTATGTCACTTAATGAGGCCGTTGACCTAATGCGTGGTAAACCAGGTAGTGATATTACTATCTCGGTTGTTAGAGAAGGCGAAGAAAAACCGATTGATATTACCATTACTCGCGCCATCATCACGGCAAAGAGTATTATTAGTGAAACGCTTGAACCAGGTTTTGGATATGCACGTATTTCAAGTTTTCAAACTCATACCGCTGAAGACTTGCGAAAATCAATTGAAAAACTTAAAGAAGAAAACGAAAGTGGTTTAGATGGATTAATTCTTGATCTTAGAAATAATCCTGGCGGCATTCTTAATGCCGCAGTCGGAGTCTCTGATTTATTTCTTGATAGTGGGTTAATCGTATACACCGAAGGTCGAATTCAAGATTCAAAACTAAACTTCAATGCAAAACCTTCTGATATCTTAAGAGATGCGCCAATTATTGTTCTTGTAAATGGTGGCTCAGCTTCCGCATCAGAAATTGTAGCCGGAGCATTACAAGATCATGAACGAGCAATAATCATGGGGAAACGTACTTTTGGCAAAGGGTCAGTGCAAACCATATTACCAATGAATAATGAAGCGGCATTGAAATTGACAACTGCGCGTTATTTTACGCCATCAGGCCGTTCAATTCAGGCATCGGGTATTGTTCCTGATATCATTATTGAAAATATACGTGTTAATAGTGAAAAGATTGCTGGCGCAGGACGAATTAAAGAGTCTGATTTAAGTGGCCATTTAGATAATGGTAATAAAGATGAAAAAGCAACGAATGAAGAAGTTGATAGTAAGCCGAAAAAGAAAGAAAATAAACCTTCACTTGCGGAAACCGATTATCAACTTTATGAAGCCTTAAATGTACTAAAAGGCTTAACGATTCATATGAAAAAAGTAGGATAAATCCATGCATATGGAAATGCATAAATGTAAAAACAAATTATTTTTTTATCTGTTACTGCTGTCACCTGCTTTATTTTCAATGCCTGTTCATTCTGAAGAATCATACAAACCCATCATTTCCATTCTGATTGATGATCTTGGATATAAATTTAAGGAAGATACACGAGCATTAGCATTACCCGGACCAGTCGCTTACGCAATCCTGCCTCACGGACCACATACCGAAAAAATATCACAGCTTGCATTTAAAAAAGGCAAGGACATTTTGTTACATCTACCAATGCAAGCAGAAGTAATGGATAAAAATGAATTCCTGGGTCCAGGTGCATTAACCCTAAACATGACCCGAAAAGATTTTTTAAAAACCTTGAATATTAATATTCATGCTGTGCCGAATTTAATCGGTATCAACAATCACATGGGAAGCCTGTTAACACAACATCCCGGACACATGCAATGGTTAATGGACAGTATGAAAAAGAACGGGCAATTCTACGTCGATAGCCTTACTAGTGATAATAGTGTCGCCGCAAGATTAGCTAAGGAAAACAACGTGCCTTATTTAACCCGTGATATCTTTCTTGATCACAAACAAGGATCAAAAAATGTGCGAGCGCAATTTAAGGAGCTAATTAAAACTGCAAAACGTAATGGCTCTGCCCTCGGCATTGGTCATCCTCATGCAAGTACCATACAAGTGTTATCAGAACTACTACAAGATGTTGAGCAATACGGCGTTAAGTTAGTTAGTATAAAATCACTAATACACAAACCAACAACAGGTAAAAAGTATGCCCAAAACCGTAACCAGGGTACTAGTGCCGCTAGCGCAGGGATGTGAAGAGCTTGAAGCTGTAACCATAATAGATTTATTAAGACGTGCACAAATAGAAGTAGTTACCGCAGGGTTAGACTCACACGCTGTTACTGCAAGTCGAGGAACAGTCTTGGTTCCTGATACCGATCTAGATGCCGCCCTAAAAGATGATTACGACATGGTTGTACTTCCCGGTGGCCTACCAGGCGCAGATCATTTAGATAATGATCAACGTATAAGAGACACCCTAATCAAGATGGCGAATAGTAATAAATTTACTGCTGCAATCTGTGCAGCACCCAAAGTATTAGCCAATGCTGGCCTGCTTAATAATAAAAAAGCAACAAGCTATCCCGGCATATTAGATGATGCAAAGAATACAGATGTGAGTAGTGATGCTGTTGTCATTGATGGAAAAGTGATAACTTCGCGCGGCCCAGGAACAGCCATGGACTTCGCGTTAACATTAATTGAATCTCTTGCCGGAAAAGAAAAAAGAGATGAAGTAGAAAAGGGATTAGTTATATAACTATTTCTCCTGCCAGGAAAGATAGAGCATCATAATTCCTGAAAACCCCAATAACCATGAAACAATTGGTACCGATAAAAAGTCACCATGTATCGTATTATCTAATGCATAGATAATTGATGCTGATAAAAGAAACCCGGATCCAACAACAGCAAGAACAGTTCGTTGATTATAAGATTTCATTTCTTGACGTAGTTCATGAATCTCTTTGGATTTGTTTTCCATTTCGATCTTGCCTTCATGTAACTGATCTAATACATCAAGTGCTTTATTCGGAAAGTCTGGTAGACGATCGATTAACTTGGGTATATTTATCTTCGCACCTTTCATTAAACCGCGTACACCAATTCGTTCATCCATCCAACGTTCTAATTGCGGACGTGCTGTTTTCCAAAGATCCAGTTCTGGATAAAGCTCTCGACCAATACCTTCAATATTGATTATTGTTTTTTGTAACATAATAAGTTGCGGCATGATTTCAACATTAAAGCTTCGTGCAATTTGAAATAATCGTTGCAGTAATTCACCAAACGATATTTCTCGCATAGGTCGGTCTAGCAATGGTTCACATACAGTACGTATTGCCGACTCTAATTCATCCATACGTGTACCCTTAGGCACCCAGCCAGATTCAATATGTAAAGCTGCAACACGATGATAATCACGATTTAAAAATGCAATGAAATTATCGGCAAGGTAACGCTGATCAAATTCAGTTAATGAACACATGATGCCAAAGTCGATGACTTTTACAGTTGCGGGGTTATCACCTTTACCGGCACCAACAAAAATATTACCCGGATGCATGTCTGCATGAAAAAAGTTATCACGAAAAACTTGTGTAAAAAATACTTCCACGCCAAATTCAGCCAACCACTTTAGGTCGACACCCTCCTCTTTCAGCTTGTCAGCATCACGGACAGAAATTCCATCTACACGTTCCATTGCAAGAACGTTACGACGTGTTAACTTCCAATTAATCTCGGGGACATAATAACGTTCTTCTCCAAGAAAGTTTCGTCTTAACTGTGATGCGTTTGCCGCTTCTCTTTGTAAATCAAGTTCATTCAGTAGTGTTTTTTCAAATTCTCTTACTACACCGGTAAAGCGTAGAGCTTTTCCTTTTGGATAATACTTTTCTGCTTTCTCAGCCAGGTATTGTAATAAACTTAAATCTTTACGAATTAATGTTTCAACACCGGGGCGAAGTACTTTAATAATAAAATCTCTACCATCATTAAGCGTAGCCCTATGAACTTGCGCGACTGAAGCGGAAGCTAAAGGTGTTTCATCAAATTCCAGAAAAACTTCATCAAGCTTACATTCATAAGCATCTTCAATTATTTTTCTGGCTTCGGCTCCGGGAAAAGGAAAAACATCATCCTGCAACTTGGCAAATTCATTAACAATATCTTCTGGAACGATGTCTCGGCGGGTTGATAGTATTTGTCCTAGCTTGACATAAATTGGCCCAAGTTCTTCTAACATCAAACGTAGTCTATGCGCTCTAGGCCCTTTCCTTCTTTGGCCAAACCAATTCCATGGCAGCATATAAAAAATAATGCGAAAAGGTTTAAATAGTGGCGTCGCAAAAATAAACTCATCAAGACCATACTTAATGAAGGCTCTTTGTATTGCTAATAAGCGAAGAAATTGTTCCATCGTTTAATTCTCTTTTACACGCATTTCTAGTTTGTTAATTCTCTGCTCAAATCGTTCAACATCTTCTCGAAGAACATCAACGTCCTTACTAAATTCTTCTACTAATAAGTCATCTGGCAACATATTAATTTCAAAACGTAAATATTCGCTGATATCGGTGGCCAATGTTTTACTCGTATTTACAGCAAAACGGCGAGTGCCACGAACAAATTTTCCTATTTTATACGCCATGGTATCACCAAGCCATTTTGAAAGCGGCTCTTCCAAATCGATTTCTATATTCTGCATAATTTCCTGAAAACGCTGTGCAAGACTAATATCACCTATTATTTGCATATCCGTCGGAAGACTCGTACTTTTTTCTTTTGATGAAGCTATCATCATAATAAAATTGGAAGGTGTTCCTTTTATTAATACATCAGGCTTATCTTCGTGAGATGAGTGAATCGTTAAACCATTTGCTGTAGGAAACATAAATACGGTCAAGTTTGTATTCATAAATTCAAAGGCAATAACTTTACCTTCAAGCTCAGCAAGTGAATATAAAGTTTCTTCATCAAGGCTAAGTGCCTTATTGATTAATTTTTCGATCTGACTAAGCCACTCGGGCGTTTTATTTACGACAGCGGCATTCATATCTTATAGCCTCGATGAATCGCGACAATGCCACCGGAGAGATTATGGTGCTGTACTTTTTCAAAACCTGCATTTTCCATCATCGTAGATAATGTTTCCTGATTAGGATGCATACGAATCGATTCAACCAAATACTGGTAACTTGCTTCATCGTTAGCAACAGCTTTACCAAACATCGGGATTAATTTGAATGAATATTCATCATAGATTTTATCTAAAACTGGAATAACTATTTTGGAAAACTCAAGAATGATCAACTGGGAACCGTATTTAAGCTTGCTATACATAGATCGTAAGGCTGCATCTTTATCAGTCACATTGCGCAGTCCAAATGCTATAGTCATACAATCAAAACTATTATCTTCGAAGGGTAAAACTTCAGCATTACCCTGAACATAATCAATGCCTTTAATAATACCTTTATCGATAAAGCGATTTCTTCCTTCAGATAACATGCTCGCATTAATATCACATAAAGTAACACGCCCATCATCACCAAGCTGTTTATGAATTAATCTAGCAAGATCACCAGTGCCACCAGCCAAATCCAACACATGAAAGTTTTTTCTAATTGCACAAAGATGCACTGCCTGACGTTTCCAAATCCGATGTACACCCAGTGACATGATGTCATTCATCAAATCATATTCTGAAGCAACCGAACTAAAAACATCCGCTACTCGACGCACCTTCTCTTCAGTAGCGACTTGCTCATAACCAAAATGCGTCGTTTTCGGAGACTGACCGAGAATAGAAGTCGTTGCGAGGGGAACCTGTTTTAAGTCAGATTTTTTCATGATTTGAGGCGAATAGTCATTCTATTTAACGAGAATCAGGGGGAAATCTGACCAATATCAGTTTTTCCGCAGTAGACTTTCTATTCTTGGTCAGCCTCCTTAGCCATTTGATCTACGAACATGTCCTGCTTGTTTTAAAGCATCCAGGTAATTCATCCAATTATTATCATGCTCAATGCCAAGTTCGTATAAATAGCGCCAGGAATATAAGCCCGTCTCATGTCCATCATCAAAAACAAGACGAATTGCATAATTCCCCATGGGCTCAATTTCGTTAATATTGACGTGTTCTTTTCCCACTTGTAAAACTTCCTGACCGGGTCCATGACCTTTTACATCAGCTGAAGGTGAATTAACACGCAAGTATTCACAAGATAGTTCAAATTTCTCACCATCATCAAATTCAACCTCAAGTATGCGAGATTTTTGATGAAGATTTATTGCCACAGGATTTGGTGTGTTTTCTGACATGATTATTAATAGTTTTTAGAGCATTCTACGCTTCGTCATCTAAAATTTATAGGACGAAACGTAGGTGCGATAAGAAGAAATTACCTTAGTGCTGTAACTCTAGAGTATGTAGCGGCTTAAATCTTCATCTTCGACTAACTCATTCAGATGGCTATTTACATACTCTGCATCTATTGAAATTGACTCGCCTTGTCTTTCAGAAGCCTCATATGACAATGTTTCCAGTAATCTTTCCATAACGGTGTGCAGACGGCGCGCACCGATATTCTCGGTATTATCATTAACCTGCCAGGCTATTTCTGCAATTCGTAGAATGCCATCATCGGTAAAATCTATTTTCACACCTTCTGTTTCGAGTAATAAGGTGTATTGTTCAGTCAATGACGCGTCGGGTTCAGTCAATATGCGTACAAAATCATCCGCAACTAAGGCATTTAATTCAACTCGGATTGGTAAACGACCCTGCAACTCTGGAATAAGATCGGACGGCTTAGCGAGATGAAATGCACCAGAAGCAATAAATAAAATATGATCCGTTTTTACCAT